>JANXUL010000007.1 GCA_025356235.1 Bacteroidota bacterium | reverse complement strand
TTTTTGGCGGCGGCCATTTCAATGGTAGAATTTTTACTGTCAATATCCAGGTCATCGATATTCCTGGCACTGAACCGACCATTGATAAATTCTATTTCTGCAGTTTTAATATCCCCCATATTGATATTGGAATATTTAGAGCGGAGAATGAATTTATTCAGATTACCTGCTTCTAAGTTCCCATTAGTAATATCAACATTCAGATCATTGATATTGTCTGGGAGTGTTATATCTGCATACCTACTTTCAATATCCAATTTACTGCCGGCGGGTACGGTAATAGTTAATATACTTTTTAAATCGCTCTTAGATCCAATGCTCTGCCCCAAACCGTTAAAAACGGCAACACCCGCACCACCTGTGGATATCGCATTTGAGCCACTATTTGAGCCACTACCCAATAAATAGAAATTACCTGCTCCTGATATACCCCCCGATTTTATTTTAACAGACCCGCCTAATGTCTTCAGTGATAAGTTTATTTTTTCAAACCACTCTTCATCTGCAAGTTTACTTTCACCTTCATAATAAACAGTGGTTGTCACTTTTACTTTTTGCTGATCCCATGTTTTTATCACGATGCCCCTGAAATAATTATTAATATAAATATCTCCATTTTTAGGTACGGCAATCTCTTTATTTATTTCTTTCGATTTGAGGTCTTCGTCTTTTATTTTTGCCTGGTTAAATGCGGTCACGTTGCTCAAAGTGCCCACGGTGTTTATACTTTGTTGTGCATTTAGTGTGGTGGTTATGCTAAGCAATGCAAGTCCACTCGTGATCATTCTTCTCATATTAGGATTCATTTTATTAAGGGGGTTACATATTCAGAAAATAGGTTCTGGCAGAATCAACAGGGCCGTGATTTTGTTTATAGCGGTTGTTGGTTTTGTTCATTTCAATTTGTAATTGTTTTAAAATACCGAGCTTTTGTTGGTACAGGTTGATTAGCTGATCAAGCAATTCATTATTCATACCGTGCCTTGCAATGTCTGATTTGATTACCTTCTCATCTTTCTCCATCTGTTTGATCTGTACTTTGAAATCATTAAAATATTCCGGTGTTTCCGCATACATAGGCATGGCACTTACCCTCTCTCGTTGCAGGTTTATCACCTGTGTAAAACTATTCTCGATACCAGATAGTGCTGCAAGGTCTTCAATGCTGTTTATGCGTATTGATGGGTTTGCAGGGTGATGGGGGGTTGCGGGTGTTTTGGTTTTTGCCATCGCATGCGATGCAGGGGCTTCAACAATGACAGGTTCGTTTGGAATAAGGGTTGGGGCCGCTATATTTTTTATCGCTTTGGCTTCGCTTATTGGTGTATTTGTTTTTTTATCACTCAATACATACCAGGTTCCAATACCGGCAAGTAGCAGTGCACAGGCAGCTATTACCCAACGGGTAAACATAAATATGGCAGCTGGTTTTTTATTACCGGCGGTTTCCTGTAAGATATTTTGCCATACCTGCGGACGCGGTTCGTCGAGGTTAAGCTCATCAGCGTGAATTTGTAAATATTTTTTTAACTCATCCATGTATTTGTAATTGCCTGGTTATTCGTTCCTGTAATAAATGCCGTGCCCGGTGGTATTGGCTTTTGCTGGTTGATTCTGAAATGCCGAGCTGTTCGGCAATTTCTTTATGACTATACTCTTCCACTACAAAAAGATTAAATACCTGCCGGCAACCATCTGGCAATCCCTTGATCTCGCGGTGGATAATATCGAAATTTACTGTCTTCCACCATTCTGCTTCTTCCACTACCAGTTGGTTGTTTCGCTCATCTTCCCATTCTACCCAGTAAATATGCTTCCTGCTAAAACGGATGCATTCATTCACCACTATCCTTTTAAACCAACCCCCAAACTGAACGGCTTCTTTTAACTGGTGGAGGTTTTTGAAGGCTATAATAAAAGCATCCTGCAGAATATCTTCTGCATCGCTGCGATTACCTGTCATGCGCGTACAAATGTTGAACATGGACTTACTATACTGTTGGTATAGCCAGGCCTGCGCATCTGCGTCGCCTTTGCAGGCCTTTCTCACAACAGCTGTTTGTATGGTGGTAGCCTTGTCCAAATAGTTGTTCGGTAATAAGAGTGCCGGTTAAAGAAAAGGTTGGAAAGAGGGGGGAGATTAATAAATTTTGGTATTGGGGAATGGGGGAATTAAAAAAAATAATTCCCTCATTCCAACAGTATTCTATGCAAGGTCCATCACCGGTTTATTTTGTAAGATGGATTCTATTTTTTCTATTACTTCTGCAGAAAGCAGGGTAACTGCGTCTAATGCTTTCAGGTTCTCTTCCAATTGCTTTTTTTTAGTGGCACCCAGAATGGCCGTGGTTACATGCGGGTTTTTGATCGTCCAGGCAATGGACAGGGCTGCGAGAGATACGCCGAGTTCATCCGCCAACAGACTCAGTTTCTTTACTTTTTCTAATTTGGATTCCTGTATCCAGCGGTCTTTTAGCCAATCAAAACCCTCAATAGCCAAACGTGATCCTTCGGGGATTCCATTATTATATTTTCCCGTTAAAAAACCGGCTGCCAGGGGGCTCCAGATTGTTGTACCCATACCTACATTGTTGAATACCGGTAAATAATCCTGCTCCATTTTAAACCGCTCAAACATATTGTATTGCGGCTGCTCAACTGTTGGGGCTATGAGGTTATATTGATGGGCCACCCTATGTGCTTCCATGATCTCTGCGCCACTCCACTGACTGGTTCCCCAATACAACACTTTACCTTGCTGGATCAGATTGTGCATGGTCCATACCACTTCTTCGATAGGCACATTGGTATCGGGGCGGTGGCAGAAATAGAGGTCCAGGTAATCGGTTTGTAACCGTTGTAAGGCTTCATGACAGGCTTCCATCAAATGTTTACGGCTTAACCCGGTTTGATTGGGTTTGTTATTCTTACCCCTCCATCCAAAAAAAGCTTTTGAGGAAAGGGTGTATGAAGTACGGTCCCAGTTTTTATTTTTTAAAACACGCCCCATCATTTTTTCACTTTCACCCAAGGCATATGTTTCCGCGTTGTCGAAAAAATTAATTCCATTATCATAGGCAATACCCATTAATTCATCGGCACTGCCATCGTTTATCTGTTTGTGAAAAGTTACCCAGCTTCCAAAGCTTACTACACTTAGTTGTAAGCCACTACGGCCCATTCTTCTGTATTCCATAAGATGATATTTTTTAGAGAAGCAATTTATAAAGAATAACGGGTTGCGCTGTTAAAACTCTCTGAATAAAGAAAGTTATTTTCCCGGAGCCGCAGAGTATTTCGCAAAGGATACTTTTAATACTAAGTAATTTATGTTATTTACTTTTTCTTTTTCGTAGTATCTGCTGGTAGAGGTACCATGGGTGTTGCAGGTTTAGTGCTCGCAGTACTGTCGGGGATAAAAGCATAACTGCCGGTATTGTTCATATTGAAAATAGTGAGGCCTGAGAGGTCCTGCTTGCAGGTCATACCGTCAAGCCCGGAATAGCGTGAACGACCAAAATCTTTGATGATGGTTACTTTTTTACTTGTATAGAACTTCTCTAGTGTCTGGTCCCAATAAAGCTCTTCACAAAAAAGAGAATCTCCCTTAATATTAAAAGCAACCACATTATCGCGCAGGAAGACTTTGTTTTCATTTTCAAGATAGCGGCCATATTTGGCATTAAGCTGGCTTTCAATTTTTAAACTGTCATTAAAGAAGTCTACATGCAATGAGTTGGGGAACTCGGCTTTTTTCGCGCTGTCACCCTGGTAGCGAAGCAGCAGTGGCGCGGTTAAACGGGCACGCATTTTCCCGTTCATGCTCAGGAAGCTTTGAATATTGCGACCTTCTTCTACACTTGCTTTTTTTCTGCCCAGGTCTCGTACTTCATTGATGTCGTTTTCGCAGGCCCACATAAAAAAGCAGCCGGTTAAAACGGCTGCCAGATATTTTTTTTTATGAAGAATCGGGTTAGTCATATTTGCGTTTAATAAACCAAAGATCGCTTAAACTGAGGCCCAAAGAAAACTGTACATAATTTTCTGTGATATTATTAACGCTTGATCCGCGTTTGCCAAACTGCAGGCCCATATTGATAACCGTAAACTGGTTGTCGTAAGTGGTCCATTTCCGAACAGGTAAACCGGCGCCGAATGATACTCCGTATTGTTTCAAACCGTTACCATCAGCATTAATGTAATCTTTACCGATATAAAATCCTGCGCGGTAGTTTAGGGAGCTCCAGTAATCGCGGCTTCCTACAGGATCGGGGCTAAATTGCGCACCCACTTTTAATTGCCAGCTGTTCGACAGTTTATCAGTCTGGTCGTAAAAACGGTAATTACTCCATTGGGTAGAGGTATATTCTATACCAAGAGACCACATTTCAAAAACACCCTTGGTATTGAGAACAGTTTTGTGTAATGTTATTCCAGCGGCATAAGTAGATGGCAGCAACACCGTTCCCTTAATATCATTCTGCTCAGAAACACTGTCTATTTTAATATCCCCGTTGGTGCCATAGGTAAATGTTTTCCGGTCAATATTCTGTGAAGCACTTAGTTTTTGTTGAAGTGTACCTGTAAGGCCAAAACGTAACAGGTAATTTTCAGTAGTTTTTGTAGCGGCCACAACGTTCTTATGCAGGGAAACCTCATACTGTAAACCGCCACTCAAAAAAGCACCATGGAAATTTGTTATGGTAGAAGAATTAGACTGGTAATAGGTAACTGTATCGTTCAGAAAGGCTTTTTTGGTACTGGTTTCTTTGCTGCCAAAATTATAGCCGGTATTAAAACCAATGCTCAGGTCTTTCCATTTCTTACCAAAACCAACAAATGCCTGGTTCAAACCGCCACTACCTTCGTATAAAGTGTGTAAACTGTCTCCTGCGATCCTTGACAGATTTGAAACTGAATAACTGATACGACTTAAAGGCTTCATGCCAAAAGCTAATCCCAATCCCTTAGACCGTTTGAGTGGTAAACCAATGGCAAGATATGAGGGAATAAAATTGGCAGAAGCAAATTTGCCTGTTGGATTATTGCTGTTAAGTGTTCTTGTGTCAATGGTTAAACCCAGATCAAAGGAAACCATATAAAGAGAACTGTAGGTTGCGGGGTTGGCAAAATTGATAGATTGCCCCACATTATTATTTAAACCATCTGCATATGCTGCTCCAAGACCGCCCATTGATCTGCTGATAATATGATGGCTGCTGTAAAATTCTCCTAATCCATACCTGGAGAAAGGAGAATTCTCCTGGGCTCTGGAGCTTAGCGCAAAAAACACAAGAATGAAAGCCAGGAAAACCCGGAAATTAGTTATACTCACTGATCGCATACAAGCCTTTATAAATTAGGTAAGGGTCGGCAAATATCTTGTTTTTTAGGTGCGGTACAAAAAAACCCATATCCCCCCCGGTTAAGAGCACGTTAAAGTTGTTGTATTTCAACGCATAAGCTTCAATTATTCCGTCAATTTCCTTACTCATTCCCAGTATTACACCGCTTAAAAGGTTGGTTTTCGTGTCAAAACCCACCAAAGGGAAGTTATGTTCTGCCTTAATTAAGGGCAATAAAGCGGTTTGTTCATGCATGGCCCTGAAGCGCATTGCCATACCCGGCGAGATACTCCCCCCCAAAAACTCATGCGATCGATTGATGAAATTATACGTGATACAGGTTCCCAACCCAATAGCTAGGTTATGCTGGTTAGGAAAAAGATCTACTGCTGCTGCCACCAATGCCAGCCTGTCTGCTCCAATGGTTTCAGGTTTGCCTACCGGTGTAGTTAATGGCAGTTTACTGGCATAACCCAGTTTATGAAAGTTTGTATGCCTGGCCAATAATGCCTCAATTTCGGGTGGATGATTTATAACGGAGGATAAAATAGACTTATCGGGCTTATATTGGTCAATCAATTCCCGGATAGTAATATTCCCTCCATTTTCCAAAACACGTTCTTCTATAAATTCGCGATTTTCAAAAACAGCACATTTTAACCGGGTATTACCAAAATCGAAACAGAGTGTTGTTTGCATAATAGGCGGTTAAAAATCAAAATTAAACCCTTTCAGTTCTTTAAAATGTCCGTTCAGCTGTATTTTTTCTTTCAGGGTTTCCATCCCATTTACTACGGGTAGTACTTTGGTAAGGTGGCGTTTCAGGTATTCCAGGCGCTGCCATTCATGAGTGAGTTCTAATAATTCGTATTCTTCTTCTACAGAGAGGCCGGCATGATGTGCTACATCATAACTGGTTAGCTCTTCATCTTTTTTGTGAAAGTCTTTCGTCACATTCAATAACCGGTGTAGGTCGCGGATACCCGTGAGTACTTCCCGCATCAGCAGACTATGGCCCTGTTCAACAGTATCCGGGTAATTAACAATGGCTCCACTGAATAATTTATCGGGAATGGATTTTACCACCTCCAATATCCTGAATACCTGTAAGCCCTGTGTGCGTACATCCATTTTGCCATCGGCATAGATTTCAACAATCTCGCTGATCCTAACCAGGGTACCCATCTCAGCGATCGCATTATTTAATACCGTTGGAATACCAAAGGGTTTTGCTTCAGCATAACATTCGCTGACCAACTGCCTGTATCGGGGTTCGAAAATATGCAGGTTTACCTGTTCGCCGGGATATACGACAATGCTTAAAGGAAATATTGGTACAAAATTCGTCATTCCGCAAAATTATGATTTAGACAAATGTTGAACTGATTTTCTCCTTAATAACTCACCATTCCTTGTTCAATCTTCAACATTCCCTCCCTCCCTGTTCAATTCGCGAAGGCGAACATATTTTAACCAGGTATACCATGCGTTCATTTTGGCTACCATAAATCCGGCCTCGCCGTCTAAAAATCCTAACCGAAAAAAATAATTTTTAATAAAGGAGAAGGTGGCGGCAGCATGGCATTTTATCCAGCCCGCTTTTTTCCCTTGCTGGTGATATTTCAAAGCATTCAGCATGGCATAATTTACTGTTTTCAACGAAAAGTCATGTATGTCTTTTGATGTGTAATGATGAATATATCCTTTCAAGGTCATCACTTTAACAGAGTCTGGTAACTGAAGTGCTTCATGCACTGAGGCTTCGTTCCAGCCCGCCTGTTTGCGATGATATAAACGGATATGCGCATCGTTGGCCCATTCGCCATAGCGTATCATCGTATTACCTAAAAAAACCCGGAAAAGAATATTGTACACGATGGTTTCATCAGTAAGCGTAAGCGTTTGCAATTGTTTAGCAAGTATGTCATCAACAATTTCATCGGCATCAATGGATAATATCCAGTCGTATTTAGCCATGGCCACACCTTTGTTCTTATTAGCACCGTAACCCTCCCAGCCGGTTTCCAATAACCGTGCACCGGTTGCCGCAACCAGTTGCTGGGTGCCATCGGTACTGCCGCTGTCAACCACTACTACATCATCTGTAAATTGAAAAGCAGCTGCAATCGTTTTACCAATAATGTGCGCTTCGTTTCTGCAAATGATAACGGTAGATATCTGGCTTCTGCTCATGGTGTTTTTACCGGTTGTTGAAAGTTCTGTTGCCCAAAGAAAGCAATAAAAGCCAGGATTACTACACCATATTGTCCTTCCAGCGAATCATCTATCAGAAAAGGGATGAATGCAATTACCGATAAAATGACGGAAAAAATATTTTTCTCCGTAACGGCATACAACAATAAAAGCAAACCCGCCGTAAAAATCAGCAAGCCCGGCCAGCCACTGCCTGCGCCGTACACCAGCCATTCGTTCGCCGGTAAAAAACGTTCGTAGGCATAACTGCCCGGGTGTTCTTTTGTGTGCCATTGATCAATGGCTGTTCGGATATCACCAAACCCTACACCGGTTATAGGGTGTTGTTGGGTAATTTGATAACCGGCTTTAAGCGATAACCACCTGGCCCCGTCTGTATAGCCGGGAATAAAATCGCCTTTCGAATAATTACTGAAATCATATACTATATATTGAACCCGGTTATGCAGGGTGGGCATGGTATGATATACAAGTGTAATAAACGCAATAATAATGACTATAAAGCCTATACCCAGTTTCCAATTTTTTTTGATGATGATAAGATGCAGGATATACAAAAAAATGGCTGCATACAAACAAAGTAACCCTGTTCTAGAAGCCAGCAGGTGCAGGTATACCACCAGGAACGCCGTTAACAGTGATAAGAGCATTTTTATTTTTTTATCTGTTTGTTCCAATACACATCTTACCGCCAAAACAATCGCAATTACCACCATCCAGCTAAAACGTATATAATCATTGTCTGCTAGTGTGGGTAATACTTTGGCTTTCAGGTAAGCGGCCTGTATGCTATGAGTATTGTTTACATATTGCCATAAACTCCAACAGGAGGCGAGTGTGATGGCAATAATATACAGGCAGGCCAACTGCATCCATCTATACCTGTTAAGTGTGGTAACCGATAAACCTAAAAAAAGGGTGAGGAGGGGAATTTTTACAGAAAAGCTGTTCCACCATTCAGTTGTATCCTCACTCCAGAGCCCAGAAATAATTATAGGTAACAGGATCAGTCCAATGCCTGCCAATACCTGTTTTTTAAGCGGTTGATACTTGTAAGAGGAAAAAAAAGGCAGAATCATCATAACCGAGGCGAAAGAGAGTAAGGCACGACTGATTAATAATCCTATAATGAGCAACACGACAGATGCTGATATCCATTGTTCCTGCCATTTATTTTTCAACACTCTTTGCATGATGCGTCTAAATTCGTTCATCCAGTTTACTTTAGCAATCATGTGGCAGGAATTATTAAAAGATATTCAGCAGGGAAATGTAAAATCATTAGCCCGCAGCATTTCTCTGGTAGAAAATGAGGTGGAGGGATATGAGTTGTTTTTGCAAGGCCTGCCACCTTCTTCCACAAAAATTATGGGTATTACCGGCCCGCCGGGAGCAGGTAAAAGTACGTTGGTGGATGCATTGATAGGTGAGATGGTGTTACAACATAAAAAAATAGGCGTCGTATGTGTGGATCCCTCTTCGCCTTTTAACCTCGGTGCATTACTGGGCGACAGGATACGGATGAGTGAATGGTACAACCACCCCGATGTATTTATCCGTTCACTGGCAACCCGCGGAAGCCTCGGCGGCCTGCATCCGAAAATTATTGAGATAGCGGATGTGATGAAAACTGCAGGCTTTGATCATATTATTATTGAAACGGTGGGCGTAGGACAAAGCGAAATAGAGATTGCCGGACTTGCCGATACCACTGTTGTGGTAGTTGTACCTGAAGCCGGCGATGAAGTACAGACCATGAAAGCGGGATTGATGGAGATAGCTGATGTATTTGTTGTTAATAAAGCCGACAGGCCCGGTGCAGATGCTTTTGTAAAAAATTTGCGCATGATGTTGGCACCTGCTTTTCACAGGTCCACGGCAGAGATAGCGATTGTAAAAACAGTGGCGTCACAAAAAGAAGGTATAAAAGAATTATTTAAAAAGATACTTGCCCACCAGCAATTGGTGCAGACTACTGACAGGAAATACTGGTTATTAGCTGAGAAAGCATACCATCTTATTCAACAACACAGGATGGCTGATATTAATAAAACGGAGCTTAAAAAACAGGTACAGGAAATGGGAGATGGGAACTTGTATCAGTTTATCAGAAAGTATCAATAGCCATTCTTTCTCTTCCGCTTGATCGAAAGGTATTCACGCAAAGACGCAAAGAAAGAAAATAAGACGTCAGTTATCTCTTTACAACTTTGCTTCTTATGCGTCTTTGCGTGAAAAAAAGTTATCAATAATTCTTGCCGGGTGACTAACAACGGCATCACGACCATAATCTCTAACCTGAAAAATAGGCTATTTCTTTTCAAGTTCTTTTTCATTCTTCCACCATTTCCACCCGATATAACCCATAATGGCAAAGGGCGCTGCAGCCAGGTATAAAATGGCTGAATTTAAAGCTGAAGCGGGGCCATCGCCCAATTGTGAAGCTGTTTTTGTGCAGATAGAACATTGCGCCTGTGCAAGCTGAACGCTGAAGCCGCAGAGTGTAATGCAAAATAAATAAACCAATCTCTTCCTCATCTGGTACTAATTTCGACACAAAGATATGACTGTAAATAATGGCAATAATCATTAACTTTCTTGCTCAAAATGATTCATAGTGGAACCACGTAGAAAATTTTTACAGCAGGTAGGATTAATGGCGGGAGCTTTCTCGGCCAACAGCCTGTTTAACCAGTTGCATGCGGCTTCCTGGGCGGCGGCGTCTCAAAAAATAAGTTCACTTTCACCCCAGGCTGCCGCTGCTGATGAGGATTATTGGAGCGTAATTCAGCAATCGTACACGGTTAATTCAAACCTGATCATCCTTAATAATGGCGGGGTAAGTCCTTCGCCAAGAATTGTACAGGAAGCTGTAGAACGGTATAATAAACTGTCGAATGAAGGGCCCTCATATTATATGTGGCGCATCCTGGACCAGGGCAGGGAACCTCTGCGCCAGAAACTGGCGGTACTTGCCGGCTGCTCACCGGAAGAAATTGCCATCAACCGGAATGCGACGGAAGCACTGAATACGGTTATCTATGGTTTAGATCTCAAAGCCGGCGATGAAGTTATCGGCACCAAACAGGATTACCCGAATATGATACAGGCATGGCGGCAAAGGGCACTCAGGGAAGGTATTGTTTACACGCAAATAAGTTTTGATTTTCCTATTGAGAATGATGAGGAGATCGTAGCTGCTTTTGAAAAAGCGATCACGCCCAAAACAAAGATCCTGCACCTTACCCATATCATTAACTGGATAGGGCAGATACTTCCTGTTAAAAAAATTGCACAGATGGCCCACCGCAGGGGATTGGAAGTGATTGTAGACGGTGCTCACTCATTTGGTTTATTGGATTTTACAATACCCGAGCTGGAATGCGATTATTTTGGAACGAGTTTACACAAGTTCTTAAGTGCACCGATTGGCAGCGGCCTGTTATGGATAAAAAAAGAAAAGATTGAAAAAATATGGCCGTTGACCTGTAACGATAAACCAAGAAGTGCGGATATCAGAAAGTTTGAAACCCTTGGTACGAGAAGCTTTCCCATTGAACAGGGAATTGGTGAGGCAGTGAATTTTCAGAATGCGATCGGCAGTAAACGAAAAGAAGAACGAATTCGGTACCTGAAAAATTATTGGGCAGGTAAAGTAAAAGACATTCCAAAAGTAAAAATACATACCTCTTTCAAGCCTGAGTATTCCTGCGCCATTTGCGGGGTAACGGTTGATGGAATGACACCGGGTGAATTAGACAATGCTTTATTCACTACCTATAAGATTCATACGGTTGGCATTGTTTGGGAAAATATTTCCTGCGTAAGGATTACGCCACATGTGTATACAAAACTACAGGACCTCGACAAGTTGGTACTGGCTATAGAGGAGATTGCGGGGAGGAAGAAGACGTAAAGGGAATTTTAAAAAGTGTACCGCCGAAGCGGGAGGAAATTTTGGATTTGAAAAATCCAAATCTAAAATTTCCAAATCCCTAAATTGTTTTATGAAGCTTTTACTACCGGCTTCTTGGTTTTTGTTGCTTTTGCAGGTCTGCTTTTACCAAACGAACCCTGAAATCTTTTGCCTTTTGCGGTTTTTTTATCACCTCTGCCCATGGTTGATTTTTTAAGAATGAATAATGTATGAGCTGCAAAAATAGAAAAACCCCCGCATACTGCGGGGGTTCAATTCGATTTAGTCTAAAATTAGAGCTTAGAGCTTAATTCTTTACCTGCCTTAAACTTGGCAACTTTCTTTGCTTTGATCTTAATAGCAGCCCCTGTTTGTGGGTTGCGGCCAGTACGTGCAGCACGTTTTGATACTGAGAAAGTACCAAAACCAACTAAAGTTACTTTATCACCTTTTTTTAAAGTTTTGGTAACGGCGCCTACAAAAGAATCGAGGGCAGCATTTGCTTGGGTTTTAGTTACGCCGGCATCTTCAGCGATTTGAGCAATTAATTCAGCTTTGTTCATAGATGTGTTTTTAAGTGTTTTGTTAACTGCAACAAATTTATTCGCTTTTCCCTATCGACAAAATATTTTTATTAATTTTTGTTTTCTTTTAATTCCTGCAAAACCCCTATGTATAAAGGATTTCAGCGGATTTCGAATTGACATATAACTGTTTTTATATCCATTTTGTTTCCCTGTAACGCAGTATGGGTAAGGCTTTTAGGTAAATATGGCTGTAATTCAATGCCCAAGCGGGTTTCAAAGGAATATAACAAAGTTTGGTGATTGGCAAAATGAATTTGGTAAAGTATCCACACTCAATTCACAAGTTCCATCAATGAGCGAAAACTGATAAAATCCGCTCCCCAATTATCCAGTACATCTTTCCTTATGGCGGGGGCATGGTTTTCAAGGTAATTATGGTAGTTAGCTTTACTCTTTGCAAAAAACTGTACAGCGTAAGTAGGCCCCTCGCTGTCATCTATCTCTAATATCCGCACAAAACGATGGTCTGTAAAACAATGGGTGTTCATTACATCAGGAATATGTATCTCCTTCATCCATTTTACCCAGGCTTCATGAATCGCAGGGGTTATTTTAGTGGTTACATTGTAAATAAACATGTGGGTTGAGTTTGGGGTTGGAACGTTTCACTTCAGGCTTTATAACCTGTTTACTCGATGGTTTTCAGATTTTATAAAGTTAGTTCTGCGTAAATCGGACAATGATCACTGTGTTTTACATCCGGATAGATTTTAGCGGTTGTTATTTTTGTCTGTAGGTTTTCGGTAGTACAGATATAATCTATCCGCCATCCTTTGTTTTGTAAACGCACCGTAGGAAATCGCTGGCTCCACCAGGAATAAGCGCCTGTTGACGCAGGGTTTAACTGGCGGAAGGTATCTATCCATCCATTGGCTAAAAACGTATCCATCCATTTTCTTTCTTCAGGCAAAAAACCGGAGGAGTTCTTATTTCCTTTGGGATCGTGTATATCTATTTCTTTGTGGGCAATATTATAATCACCCACTACAACCAGGTGTGGTCGGGTTTTTCTCAGGTCCTGTACATAGTGAAAGAACTCGGCCAGCCATTTGTATTTATAGGTTTGTCTCTCATCACCGCTGGTGCCTGAAGGAAAATAGGCATTGATCAAAGTAATTTTTCCAAAATCAGCACGGATCACCCGTCCTTCAAAATCGCTTTGTTCCAGTTTGTGTCCATACTCAATATTATCCGGTTTTATTTTGGTAAAGATCGCAACACCGCTGTACCCTTTTTTTTGTGCAGAGAACCAGTAAGTGTGGTAACCCAGGTCTTCGATTTTTTTAAAATCCACATTGTCTTTCATTGCCTTGGTTTCCTGCAGGCAAATAATATCTGCCGGATCGGTTTGTAGCCAATCGGTAAAACCTTTGTTGATGGCAGACCGTACACCGTTTACGTTATAGGAAATGATACGCATAGGTAATATTTTGTTTATTCGAAAAATTTATTGAAACCGATCATTAACAATGGATTTAATAATTCTGGGGATAAAGATGCATCAAAAAGTACAAATTTTTCAGGGATAAATTTCCCCTGTGCAATGCAGGCAAGTTTATCATCGAGGTATATTTCTTTTATCGTATTTCCCAAACCACTGCATTTAATACTAAAGTTCTGCTTATTGATCTTTCCTTTAACCAGATAATCGTACAACACGGGCCATACGGGTTGTTGGGTGTCGATGGACGTGTAGGAAGCACTGTCATAACCGTTTGAAATGGCATTGATAAATATTTTTTTATCAGGATCCATCACAGCTTTTTCAATGGCGAATACGGCTACCGTATCGTTCTCAGTGAGCAGGTAATGACTGTTGCCTGCCAAAAAATTGGTAAATATAACGGCGTTACTTACGGGAGGGTTTTCCGGATCAATCTGCGTTAATAGTTTCAACTGGTAATTTTTATTGCGCAATACATCCCTGCCTTCCTGTTTAAGAAAAACGTAATCAGATAAAGAGGCGTGAACC
>JANXUL010000302.1 GCA_025356235.1 Bacteroidota bacterium | reverse complement strand
GAAAAAAGAAAGCGTAAAAGAATTCAGTTTGGTAAAAGGGTTGGTAATCGCAACCATTTCCGGGATACTGAGTGCTTTTTTTAATTTTGGTATCGAAGCAGGAAAACCAATGGCCAACCTGGCTAATGCCAACTGGCAGGTAAGCCATCCGGGTGAAGGCAATTTTTTATTTCAGAACAATGTCATTTTTGTAGTAATACTATGGGGTGGGTTGACAACTAATTTTATCTGGTGTATGATATTGAATGCACGGAACAAAACTTTTGCCGATTACACAAATAAAAAATCGCCCCTGGCAAAAAATTATCTGTTCTGCGCACTGGCAGGCACTATGTGGTTCCTGCAGTTCTTTTTTTACGGAATGGGCGAAAGTAAAATGGGCAATGGAGCCAGTTCCTGGATACTGCACATGTCGTTTATTATTCTGGTGGCCAATATGTGGGGTATTACATTAAAAGAATGGAAGGGTGTTAGCAGCAAAACAAAAACAACCATCACAATCGGTATATTAACCATTATTGCATCTGTTTTTATTGTAGGATATGGCAATTCGTTGCCTAAATAATCAGGAATTAAAAATTAATCATTAAAATGAATCCGGTGAATACAGTGGCAAAGTTCAAATATGTCAGCTACTTGTGGGATGAAGCAAAAGCGGCTTCTTTGGCAGGCGATAAAGTGGCTTTATTGATCTATCGTTCTAATTTGTTAGGGGCCGATCTCAGGTTAACCAATTATGGGGGTGGTAATACTTCCTGTAAAGCCATGGCCAAAGATCCGTTAACAGGCAAAGAAACTGAAGTAATGTGGGTAAAGGGTAGCGGTGGCGATCTAGGCACATTAAAAGCGAATGGCTTAGCTGCATTATACGTTGACAGGTTGCTTAGCCTGAAAAATGTATATCGTGGAATTGTATATGAAGATGAAATGGTTGAATTATTTAACCATTGTATTTTTGATCTGGCTTCTAAAACCCCTTCTATCGATACGGCTTTACATGGGTTTCTTCCTTTTAAACATATCGATCACCTGCACCCCGATGCAGCCATTGCCATTGCTGCAGCAAAAGACGGCAAAAAAATTACACAGGAATTATTCAGCGGAACCATTGGCTGGGTAGAATGGCAAAAACCAGGGTTTGATCTGGGCTTGAAACTGAAAGCATGCCTAGATGAAAATCCCGGTATCCGGGGCATTATGCTGGGCTCACATGGATTGTTTACATGGGGTGATACTGCTTATGAAAGCTATATTAATACACTGGAAGTGATTGAACGTTGTGCTACGTATATTGAGGACAATATTCAAAAAAATAAACCTGCTTTCGGCGGCGAAAAAATACAGTCTTTGATAAAAGATAACCGGTTGGAACAGGCAGCAGCATTGGCTCCTGTGTTGCGTGGTTTCTGTTCTTCCGAAAGGAAAATGATAGGCCATTTTACTGATGATGAAAAAGTATTACAGTTCATCAACTCAAATGATTTGGATAGATTGGCCCCAATGGGTACTTCCTGTCCTGACCATTTTCTCCGTACCAAGATCAGTCCATTGGTACTTACTTTATCTCCTGATGAAAACCTGAATGATGTAAAATCTATCAAAGAAAAATTAGCGCCTGCATTTGATGCATACAGGAAAATGTATACGGATTATTATACCAAATGTAAGCATGCCAATAGTCCTGCCATAAGAGATGCCAACCCGGTTGTAATCCTTTACCCCGGTATAGGCATGTTCACCTTTGCAGTAAATAAACAAACGGCAAGGGTAGCGGCTGAATTTTATGCGAATGCCATTAATGTAATGCGCGGTGCAGAAGCTATTTCAGCTTACACATCCCTGCCAAGGCAGGAGGCTTTTAATATTGAATACTGGTTGCTGGAAGAAGCTAAACTGCAGCGAATGCCTAAACCCAAAGCATTGTCGGGAAGAGTGGCATTAATAACCGGAAGTGCCGGAGGTATTGGTAAAGCCATCGCTAAAAAATTTGCCGATGAAGGTGCCTGCATTGTTATTAACGATAATGATAGCCAACGTTTGGCCACCGCTAAAGAAGTTTTTCAAAAACAATATGGCAACGATGTTTTTACAACTGTTGTATTGGATGTTACCAGCAGGGAAGCGATTGAAAAAGCTTACCGGCAAACAGCCCTTTCATTTGGCGGGGTGGATATTGTAGTGAATTGTGCCGGCCTCTCTATTTCAAAACCTATTGAAGAACATACAGACAAGGATTGGGATATTTTATATGATGTACTGGTAAAGGGCCAGTTTATTGTAACACAGGAAGGTGTTGCCATTATGCGTAAACAAAATTTTGGCGGAGATGTGCTGAATATTGTTAGTAAGAATGCATTGGTTAGTGGCCCTAACAATGCCGGCTACGGTTCTGCCAAAGCTGCCCAGTTACATTTAAGCCGGTTGAATGCTGCAGAATTGGGAAAAGATAAGATACGGGTGAATGTAGTAAACCCCGATGCAGTAATCAGCGAAAGTAAAATATGGGAAGGTGCCTGGGCAGAAGGCAGGGCAAAAGCTTACGGGGTAAAAGTAGAAGAGCTTCCTGAATTTTATGCCAAACGTACATTATTGAATGAAATTATTAATCCAGGTGATATTGCGGATGCTTGTTTCGCATTTGTAAGTGGGTTACTCAACAAATCAACCGGGAATGTTTTGAATGTAGATGGCGGAGTAGCTACCGCCTTTGTAAGATAAGTTATTTTTAACGACAAGCAGTCGAAGGGTTGATGATTGTCTAATTGTCAACCCGCTTTTTTATACGTCTCTGATGGCTAATACTGATAGGAATTAAGCATTGGGGGTTAATGATTTTGTCAATTCTCTTTTTAAATGAAAACCAATGCACAGGATAGCTTTTAAAATGCAATTACTTAAGGGGTTTGAAGCAGAATATAAAAGAAGACATGATGCATTGTGGCCCGACTTGCAGGAATTATTAACGGGTTCCGGTATCAGTGATTATTCCATTTTTTTGGATACAACCACCAACAGTTTATTTGGCGTATTAAAAGTTACCGATGCCACAACATTAGATAAACTGCCCGCAAACCCGGTGATGCAGAAATGGTGGTCGTATATGAAAGACATTATGGAAACGAACACAGACAATTCTCCGGTTAGTATTCCTTTACAAGAAGTATTTTATTTACCTTAAGTTGTTATTATAAAACAATTGATTATGCTGATTGGAAAAAATAAGATTGCAGGGCATAATGATGCCTTATTAGCCAAACACACACGAAGCTTTGCCTACGCAGCTGAAACTGTTCCCCACATTACGCAGGTCTTACAAAAATTACAGGATTTCCAGATTGCTATCCCTTCATGGGCATTGGGCACAGGCGGAACACGCTTTGGAAGATTCAGTGGGGGTGGCGAGCCAAGGGCATTGGAAGAAAAAATAGAAGATGTAGGTTTATTACATGCGCTTAATCAATCCAGTGGTACCATTTCATTACATATTCCCTGGGATATACCAAGAGATGCAAAAAAGGTAAAAACACTGGCTGCACAATATGGGTTGTGTTTTGATGCGGTAAATTCCAATACTTTCCAGGATCAACCCAATCAAAAACACAGTTATAAATTCGGATCCTTACAGCATGTTGATAAATCAGTACGCAAACAGGCAATCGAACATAATATTGAAGTGATCAAACAAGGTATTGCATTAGGGTCACAGGCATTAACGGTATGGCTATCGGATGGCTCCTGTTTTCCCGGACAGCTGAATTTCAGGAAAGCGTTTCAAAATACCTTAGAAGGCTTACAGGAAATATATGCGGCATTACCTGCCAACTGGAAAATGTTTGTTGAGTACAAAGCCTACGAACCCAATTTTTATTCCATGACGGTGGGAGATTGGGGGCAATCCTTTCTATATGCCAGTAAACTCGGCGATAAAGCCTATACCCTGGTTGATTTAGGCCATCATTTACCCAATGCCAACATTCAACAGATCGTAGCATTACTATTGAATGAGAAAAAATTAGGAGGCTTTCATTTTAATGATAGTAAATATGGAGATGATGATTTAACAGTTGGTAGTGTAGATCCTTACCAATTGTTTTTAATTTTTAATGAACTGGTAGAAGGAATGGATGCAAGAGGTATGAACCATGCTACCGGACTTGGCTGGATGATAGATGCTTCTCACAATGTAAAAGACCCGCTGGAAGACCTACTGCAAAGTATTGAAGCCATTAAGATAGCATACGCACAAGCGTTGCTGGTTGATGCCAAAGCATTGCAAACCGCCCAGGAAAATAATGATGTGGTAAAAGCGCAGGAAATACTCCAGCAGGCTTACCGAACCGATGTACGCCCGATCATAGCTGAGGCCCGCCTGCAAAGAGGTGCAGCATTGCAACCTTTACAGTTGTTTAGGGAAGAAAAAGTGCGTGAGCAGTTAATTAAGGAAAGAGGAGACAAGACTGTGGCAACTGGGTTATAAGGAATAGTGAATATTCTTTGTTCGATATTCAGCGAGTTATTTAAACCAATTAATGCCCGGGTTATGAAGCCAACACCAGTCATAGCAATTTTCGACATTGGAAAAACAAATAAGAAATTTTTTCTGTTTAATGAGCAGTATCAGATTGTGATGGAAAAATCGGTTCAGTTTGCGGAAGTAGCAGATGAAGATGGGTTTCCTTGTGATGATGTACAGCAATTAGCTATCTGGGTAAAACAAACCATTTATGCAGCCATTGCCATTGATGCATTTGATGTTAGAGCCATCAACTTCTCAGCATATGGTGCCAGTTTTGTACACATAAATGATAAAGGCGAAACGGTAACACCTTTATACAATTACTTAAAGCCTTATCCGGCGCAATTACAGGATACCTTTTATAAAACATACGGCGGTGAACTTAACCTATCAGTTGCTACTGCCTCACCCGTGTTAGGTAACCTAAATTCCGGTATGCAACTGTACAGGATTAAGTACGAGCAAAGCGAAGTGTTTGCGCAGATACAATATTCCCTGCACCTGCCGCAGTTTATCAGTTACCTGATCACGGGTAAAATGTATGCTGAAATAACCAGCATCGGCTGTCACACCGGCCTCTGGGATTTTACAAAAAAGCAATATCACGAATGGGTGTATACAGAAGAACTGGATGAAAAATTTCCACCCGTTTTACGTTCTGATACAACCGTAGATATAAACCTGCAGAACAAAAAAATAAAAGCAGGTATAGGCCTGCACGATAGTTCGGCCGCATTAATCCCTTACCTGACTTGCTTTTCAGAGCCATTTATATTGCTGTCAACAGGTACTTGGTGCATTAGTATGAACCCGTTTAATGAAGAGTCTCTAACAGCAGCTGAATTACAACAGGATTGTTTGTGTTATATGGAATATCATCGGCGGCCAGTGAAAGCGGCCAGGTTATTTGCGGGTAATGAACATGAGCAACAGGTGAAAATACTGGCAGCTCATTTTAAAGTATCTGTGGATGATTATCAGCAGGTTGTATTTGCCGCTTCCTTATTTAAAAAAATAACGGAACGAAATGAAACTAGCGATACTGAAACGGGGTTATATGCTTCTGCATTTACAAAAAGGCAAATAACTGATTTTGTTTCCTACGAAGAAGCTTATCATCAATTGATCTATGATATTATTTGCCAACAAAAAAAATCAACATCTCTCATCTTCTCCGCTACAAAAATTACCCGCGTTTTTGTAGACGGTGGCTTTGCCAAAAACCCGGTGTATATGCATATGCTTGCAGCGGCATTCCCTTCTATGGAAGTGTTTGCTGCATCAGTATCCCAGGCTACATCCATCGGTGCCGCACTTGCTATTCATGCACACTGGAATTCTCACCCGGTTCCTGGTGATATGGTTGCATTAAAATATTATACACTAACAAAGTAAATTGGTAAATATGAAGTATCACCAATACAAATCAGACTCTGTAAATATTAGGTATTGGCCGGCAAGCCCCAAAAGCCCTGCAATAATTGTACAAGGAAATTAATCCTGTGAAAAAATTATATACCAGTATATTTTTATTCTCTGTTCCACTATTTTCTAATGTATAAAGGAATGTAACCATACTGGCAGATAAACCGATTACGGCAGTTTCACTTCAAAGGTGGTGGCTATTTTTGTAGATATCAAATTTGGGGTAAATAGCGGAGTACTATAAAAAATAAATAATGGCTAAAAAAATATTCTTACCAATAATTTTTATTTGCTTGATAACAATAGCAAATGCACAGGTTCAATGGCCGGCGGTAACTCAACAAACAAAACCGTGGACAAGGTGGTGGTGGTTGGGAAGTGAAGTGAATAAAAAAGACCTGACAATAGTTATGCAGCAATACAAAAAAGTTGGGCTGGGTGGATTGGAGATCACCCCCATCTATGGCGTAAAAGGGGAAGAAAAGGAATTCATAAAATTCCTTACACCCCAATGGATGAATATGTTTGACCATACTTTACAGGAAGGCAAACACCTTAACCTGGGTATTGATCTAGCCAATGCAACAGGATGGCCCTTCGGCGGCCCATGGATAGGCGATGAAGATGCCTGTAAGTACATGACCTATAAAATGTATCCATTGAAAGGGGGAGAAATGCTAAGCGATAAAATAGCGTTCATCCAGGAATCGTTGGTTCGCACAGAAAATTATAAATCTTTAAAAATAGAACAGGTATTACAACCCATTTCTGCCAATAAAGACCTGCAAAGCCTTGCCATTGACCAGATACGATATAAAAGAGCTTTGCCTTTGCAAGTAGTGATGGCTTATTCAGAAGCCGGAGAAAATATTGATATTACTGATAAAGTAGACTCACAGGGAAAATTAAATTGGGCCGCACCAAAAGGTAAATGGAATGTGTATGCCGTTTTCATGGGCTGGCATGGCAAACAAGTAGAGCGTGCAGCCCCCGGTGGTGAAGGAAATGTGATTGATCATTTTTCCGCTACAGCATTACAGCACTATTTAACACAATTCGATAAAGCGTTTAAAGGGCATGATCTCACCAACCTCCGAGGATTTTTTAATGATTCGTATGAAGTGGATGATGCGAGGGGACAATCTAATTATACCCCATTGCTATTTAAAGAGTTTACAACAAGGAGGGGATATGACCTCAAAACAGAACTGCCCGCATTGTTCACCAAAACAGCTACAGATAAGAGTAACCGTATTCTTTGCGATTACCGCATGACGATTGATGAACTGATACTGGAAAAATTTACCGGGGAATGGAAGCGATGGGCACATAGCAAAGGGAAGATTGTGCGCAACCAATCGCATGGATCTCCTGCCAATACCTTGGACCTGTATGGAGTGGTTGATATTCCTGAAACAGAAGGCACTGAAATATTGCGAATTAAATTTGCGCCCTCTACCTCGCATGTAATGGGCAAACAACTGGCATCATCTGAATCGGCCACCTGGTTAAATGAACATTTTATTTCATCGTTAAGCGATGTAAAGAAAGCACTAGACGTATATTTTATCGGTGGCGTTAACCATATCATATATCACGGAACTACCTATTCACCTTCCTCTGAGCCATGGCCCGGCCGTTTGTTTTATGCTGCAGTTGAATTTACACAGGCAAACCCTTTCTGGAATGATTTTTCTGCATTAAATAATTATGTTACCCGCACGCAATCTTTTCTTCAACAAGGCAAGCCTGCGAATGATGTGTTATTGTATTTCCCCATTTATGATAAATATTCCGAACCGGGAAGAGATTTGCTGTTGCATTTTGATGGAATGAAACCCGATTTCAACGGAACACCATTTGAAACATCAGCACAAACCCTGCAGGAGAAAGGATATGCCTTTGACTATATATCCGACAGGCAAATACTGAACCTGCAAACCTTGAATAAACAGATTGTTACCGGTGGAACAACCTATCAAACCATTGTGCTACCCGACTGTAAATTTATGAAACTGGAAACACTGCAAAAACTGGTTGATTTGGCAAAATACGGTGCCACTATTGTCGTGTATAAAAATTTCCCAAGAGATGTTCCAGGTTTTGGGAAATTAGACCAGCATAGGGAAGCCTTTAAAAAACTATTCAGCCAATTGAATTTTATAGCAACCGGATCAGGCGATATTAAATCAGCGGGTATCGGTAATGGGAGATTTTTAACCGGCAGCGATTTTGAACAATTGTTGTCAACTACTGCCATACGGAAAGAAAATATGGTAGAAAAGGGACTACAATTTAACCGCCGCAAAAATGCAGATGGCACTGAATTTTATTTTATTGCGAACAGGAGTAATAAAAAAATGGAGGATTGGGTAACATTGCAAACTAAGATAAACAGTGCTGCTTTATACAACCCGATGAACGGGCAATCGGGTATAGCTGAATTGAGGAAGAATGATGCAGGTTTTCCGGAAGTGTATTTACAGCTGAACCCTGATGAAAGTATTATCATACAAACATCCGGCAAAACCATTGCTGGAAGCGCTTATCCCTATATCAAATTAAAAGGAATGGCACAGGAACTTACTGGAGAATGGTCCCTACAGTTCACAGAAGGCGGCCCCTCATTACCTGCTGCTGCAAAACTCAGTCAGCCAAAAGCCTGGACAGAAATGGAAGGAGAAGCATATAAAACTTTCTCAGGAACGGCCTCTTACAGTGTGCATTTTACTAAACCATCTGTAAAATCAGCAGATTACCTCCTTGATCTTGGTAAGGTTCTGGAAAGTGCAGAAGTGTATATCAATAGCAAAAAAATAGCTACACTTATCGGGCCGGTATATACTGTAACCATTTCTGCCAAAGACCTGAAAGAAGATAACCTGCTTGAAATCAAAGTCTCTAACAGCATGGCTAACCGCGTTATTGATATGGACAAAAAAAAGATACTTTGGAAAAAATTCAACAATACCAATTTCCCGGCAAGGTTTCTTCAAAACAGGGGTACTGATGGTTTATTTGATGCGTCTAAATGGGAACCAAAAGCTTCTGGTTTGAGCGGGCCAGTAACAATTACTGCGCTTCAAAAAGAATAGCATATACAAACTTTTTGTTATCATTATCGGCTTTTATCATGATGGGTAAATTCAAAAATGGTAAGTGGCAGGTGAAATGGTATGGTAAAAAATATTCTGATAATTACTAATAACTTCAATACCGATTATATGAAATATTCTCCATTTTTATTCTTGCTTATCATTACAATGCTGATGTGCAACATACTCAATGCACAAAAGTTGCCCAAAAAAAATGAAACACTGCGTGTATTGGAGTTGACTAATTCGTATTTTATGGATAAATGGCCAGATGCAGGTAAAACCATTATCACTAATAAAGAAAGGCCAAGTAATATATGGACGAGAGCTGTGTACTATGAGGGACTGATGGAATTATACAAAATAGATCCTTTACAAAAATACATAGATTATGCGCTGCAATGGGCGGAGTTTCATAAATGGAACCTTTCTGGCGGACCGAAAGTACGCAATGCTGATTACCAGTGTTGTGCGCAGACTTATATTGATCTATACCTGATGGATAAAAAAGAAGAGCGGATCAAAAATATAAAAGCAAATATTGATGTCATAATGGCAACAGATAAAAAGGATGACTGGAGTTGGGTGGATGCCATTCAAATGGCCATGCCCGTTTTTACAAGGTTAGGTGTTGTTTATAAGGATACCAATTATTTTCACCGTATGTATGAAATGTATGCGTTTACGAAAAATAAACATGGTGGTAATGGATTATTTAGTAAAGAGGAACATTTGTGGTGGAGAGATAAAGATTTTGTGCCACCTTATAAAGAACCGAATGGCGAAAGCTGTTACTGGTCGAGGGGAAATGGCTGGGTATTGGCAGCTTTAGTAAGAACATTGCAATTATTGCCCAAAACAGATTCTCATTACAAAGAATATTTACAGGATTATAAGGATATGTGTAAAGCCCTCTTGCCATTGCAACGAAATGATGGTTTCTGGAATGTTAGCCTGAAAGACAGTACCCATTTTGGCGGTAAAGAATTAACGGGTACTTCCTTATTTATTTATGGGTTTGCGTACGGAATCAATAATGGGGTACTTGATAAAAAAATATATACACGTACTGTTATAAAAGCATGGAAGGCATTGATAACGGATTGCGTACATCCCAATGGATTCTTAGGTTATGTACAGGGTACCGGTAAAGAACCCAAAGAAGCACAACCTGTAAACTATACAAGGCTTCCGGACTTTGAAGACTTTGGATTAGGTTGTTTCCTAATGGCTGGTTCGGAAGTGTTTAAGATGAAATAGCTACAGCATGCATTAGGTATTAACTAAACTTTGGTTATTTGCCTTCCGGCAGATCTTAACTTTGTGTAAGGCAACAGGTGCATTCAATTGAGCATCTTGACAATAAACATTCTTAATGTGCTGATCATGAAAATACAAATCCGGAAAGAGTTTTTTACTATGGCAGTTATCCTGGTAATATTTACTGCGTGTAGTTCTTCCAAAAATAGTCAGCAATCAGACCTTGTTCAACCAGGACATTGGCAGTCAAATACCCTTACTATCAACGGAGATGATAGCGACTGGGTTAAGCCGCTTATGTATTTGGATACAAAACAAAACCTTGCTTATACTGTTTCGAATGATAAAGACAACCTTTACATTTTGGCCAGTACAAATAATGAAACAACGATCCAAAGGATACTCAGTGGCGGATTAACCGTTTATCTTAATAACCACGGTGTAAAAGATGAACCCGGTGCTGCTGGCATCAGTTTTCCTACGGGTAATATCAGCCGCCAGGCTAATAAAATGATGAACGACCGGCCTGAATACCGGAACAATAAACATGTTGCCCTTGATGCGGTACAGGACTATTCACTGTTTGGCTTTAATACGATAAAGACCCAGCAAAATTTTGATTACGGAAAAGAAAATGCAGAAGGTATTGAAGTAAGTATTGGATTAAATAATGCAGGTGAGTTAGTATATGAAGCGATGGTTCCGCTCACTGCTTTTTTAAATAAGAATGATATAAATAATGCAGGTAGAAAAAGTTTTACGATCGGCTTTGTGCTCGAACCATTACCTCCTCAATCAGGCTCGCGGGGTAGTGGTGGCGGGGTATCTATTGGTGGTGGGATAGGTATGGGTTCCTTTGGTAGCGGTGGCGGTATTGGAGTGTCAATTGGCAGCGGTGCATTGGGTAGGATAGGAGGTGGTAGAAATAATAGGCAGGCTAAAATATGGAGAGAGATAATGTTGGCAAAGACACCCATTGCAGAAAAATAGGGCTCACAACTTTTCGCTGGAAATAATTCATTAGGTGTTTAGAAAGTTTTAAGGTTCTTATTCGATGACAGGCATATTTTCTTCTGACACACATGTTGAAAATCAATACGAAATTGACCTTACCTTTAAAGATGGAATCATTACAAACATTACCCATACTGGATAGTGCCGAGATACGTGTACTCGGTGCGTTGATGGAAAAGGCAAAAACTACGCCTGATTATTATCCAATGACTATTAATGGGCTCACTGCGGCATGTAATCAAAAAACTTCACGTAAGCCGGTTGTACAGTATGACGAAGAAACCGTTATTGCAACACTCAATTCACTCAAAAAAAGAGGATTGGTGGCAACTGCTACCGGTGGCTCAAGCCGCACCGTAAAATACAAACATAATTTCGCTATCGTTTTTCCGGTTGATCAGGCAGAAACAGCTTTACTATGTTTATTACTATTACGTGGCGCGCAAACCCCTGGCGAATTGCATACCAATTCAGGCAGGTTATACGAATTTGATTCTTTGGAAGAAGTGCAGTCTGTATTGGAAAAGCTATCAGCGTATGAATCACCCTTCGTGCAACAATTACAAAGACGTAGCGGGCAAAAAGAAATGCGTTTTACACATTTGTTGAGTGGCCCGCCCGACCTCACACAAGATGATCAGCCGGAAGAACTGCCAGGTAATTTTAATTCTGGTCTCGAGTCACGCTTAACCAAAGTGGAACAGGAACTTGCTGAAATGAAAGAAGCCTTTGATAAGTTGATGAAAGAATTGATGGGGTAGGTCTTTAATGGATGGGTTTGGTAACCATATATTTAATATGCCATCCATCTGACGGGATCCATTCCCAATGGGCCGTGTATTCTCCGTTTACCCTAACCGTATCTTTTTCTGCAATCAAATCCATTTGTTGATAACTGCCTTTTTGTGTAGCACTGTCGCCATACATATCTATTGATTTAGTAGATGAAACCTGGCTCAATACACGCACATTCAGAAAAGAGGACAGGAATTTTTTAATGGAATCCCTTCCATGTACGATATCCCCTAAATTGCCATTAGCTGTGTAGAGAAGGGAAATTGAATCTGCATCCAGTTTCTTAATTAAATGGTCATACTGTTTCATCGCTGCTTCTACACCGGCCCTATTATGTTGATTTTTGCAGGACGATAATATTAATAGTGTAATAACAATAATAATACTGCAAAACCGGCCAGATAGTAACTTATAATTAGTATTTCTTCTAAAGAAGGGTTGCATGGGTTTGGTAGGGTTTAAATCATCAATATAACGATAAAAACACAATCTTTAGGCGGGATCAGGTTATACGGAAAAGGTAAATCCAGGAAATCGTATAGTGAGTCATAGAATTAGCATCTTTTTGAAAATACAGCGTAATAGGTTAGAACAAATTATTGTTCGTATTTTCATCAAAACCAGACCATGAGTGCGTTTATAAAGATCCCCTTTGACCAAATGAAAAAGAGTTTTTATCAAATCCTGATTAAGAACCAATTCTCCATAAACGATGCTGTTACGCTTTCAAATATATTTGCAGAAAACAGCCTTGAAGGTGTTTATACGCATGGGGTAAACCGTTTTGTACGTTTTATTGAATATGTGCAGAAAGGATATATAAAAACTGGTATTCAACCGGTATTAAAAAACAAACTGGGAGGGATTGAGCAATGGGATGGTTGTTTGGCTCCGGGTCCACTCAATGCTTTATTTGCTGCAGAAACTTCTATGAAACTGGCTTCAGGTAATGGCATAGGTTGTGTATCAATGGCTAACACCAATCACTGGATGCGTGGAGGTACTTACGGTAAACTGGCTGCTGAAGCGGGGTTCATTTTTATTGGCTGGACAAATACTATATCAAACATGCCTGCATGGGGTGCTGTTGATGCCAGATTGGGTAATAACCCGTTCGTACTGGCTGTGCCTAATGATGATGGTGCAATAGTATTGGATATGGCTCTGTCGCAATACTCATATGGTGCAATGGAATTAGCAGTAATGAAAAATGAACCACTTGCATATCCGGGAGGTTACACAATAGCTGGTGAACTTACCAATGATCCCGCAGCAATCCTGCAATCAAGAAGGTTATTACCAGCCGGGTATTGGAAGGGGGCAGGACTCGCTTTATTACTTGATATATTGGCAACTGTTTTATCCGGTGGACTTTCTACGCACCAGATTAGCCAGCGGGAAGCCGATTATGGTGCATCACAGGTATTCATTGCGATTGATATAACCAAACTGGCTAATCATTCTACTATTCAAACTGCGGTAAAATCTATACTGGATGATTACAGTAGCTCCCTTCCGGAATCGGCTTCTGCTAAAATAATTTATCCCGGCCAGAAAGCAATGGCCATTCGTAAACAGAATTTAGCTGAAGGTATCCCGGTTGCCGAAGATATCTGGAACGAGATCGAAGCTATCCGGAAAGCATAATCGTTTATTTAACTGTAATCATCTGTAAACAAACAGGTGCGCCAACACTTATACGCTTACCACTATCGGATAGCAGCCCGCTTTTTTTATCACGCTTAAAAATAACTACTTCATTTGTTTGCTGATTGGCAACCAATAAAAATACTCCTGTCGGATCAATAGTAAAATTTCTGGGTCCCTTGCCTAAGGTTGCTTGTCTGCCTTCATATGTTAGTTGCCCATCGGTCCCAATACTATAGATCGCAATATCATTGGCATCACCGCGGTTTGAACCGTAGAGGAATTTTCCATCCGGCGAAATATGTATATCAGCTGAACGGATTTCTCCTTTAAAATCTGCTGTTGCTATTTTAACTGTTTGCATTATATGAAGTTTGCCTTTTTTCAAAGACAATACAGTTATCATACCCGATATTTCCTGTATTACATAAAGCCTGTGTTTTTTGGTAGGATGAAATACAAGGTGACGTGGCCCGCTTCCTGCCTGCAGTTTACACGAATCAACAGCGGGGCCGAGCGGGGATACTTTTGTCAGATCTACGGGATAAACTTTTACAAAATCCGTCCCCAGATCCTGAACCAATAAATAGTTATCGTCTGGTGATAAAACAGTGGAATGAACATGCGGACTATCCTGCCTGCCCGGATAAATACTTTTCCCATAATGCTGTATCAACTGGCTTTTTGCGCCAAGTGATCCATCTTTTTGTATAGGTAATACTTTCAGGTAGCCATCATTATAATTAGCAGTAAATACAAAACGGCCTGTATGGTCTGTGGAAATATAACAAGGGCCATTACTTCCAAACCGCATACGGTTTAGAAACCTTAAAGTGCCGGAACCTGCTTCCAATGCAAAAGCGGATACACCTCCTTTTTTATCACCCAGTTGGTTTACAGCATACAAAAATTGTTGGTTTTGACTAATGGTAAGATAAGAAGGGCTTTCGGTAACTGTTTTCGAAAGCAGGGTAGCATCTCCGGTATTTGCATTGAATGCATAACTGTAAATACCCTCGCTCTTACCCGTATTGGTGTAAGTGCCTATAAATAATCGAATAAACGGTGGTACTGTTGTTTGCGCAGTTGCAGAAAATAAGAAGGCTAATAAAATACACAAGAAAAGGCCAACTTTCATTCTGTTATATTTATTTGGATAAGAAATTTCCTGGTATGCGTATACCTTCTTCTTTGTCCAAGACACTCTTCATTAATTTTTTCAGGCCATCAGGCAGGATCTTTTTTTCTTCCTCCTTTAATGGCTGGATGATCTCAAAAAATTCATCATCGTCATCATAGTAACCGAAATAGAGATCGTAATAATCATTCAGGTGCAACCGCAAAGAGATCTCTTTATCTTCCTCATAAACATGCATGGAAATAATAGCCCATTGATCCTCATTCAGAAAATCAAACCGTATTTCAACAGGGTCTTTACTGATTACCCAGGCAACTAATTTTTCAATCATTTCAGCCGAATGGTTCTTAACTAATTCTTCAAATGTCATATCAATGGATGATTAAGGTTTAATTGAAGATATACAATTTTCTTTTCTACGGCCGCCTAGCTCCTTTACGTAAATCAATGAGCAATTACAGGTATGTAATTAGCATAATTTCATAAAAAAATAATGACTGATAATGGTAAAAGGCTTATCAGATCGGTATTTACCACCCAATTCCATAATCCTCCCCATTATTACTGCTTCCACCCCAAAGGCTTTTGTGTTTCCAGTCCAGGTAAATGGCATTTATCGGGCCGCTTGTTCTATCGCCGAATGTTAATGTATAACCCATTTTCTTTAAGTCATTCCGTATATCTTCTGATATGGTATTGGGAAGTAAAATATTACCCGGCCGCGGTTTTCTGTCTTCTGTTTTCGTGCCGCCCAGTGATAACCATAATTGATTGGTATTAAAGTTGGGTGCTTCTGTAGCTTGTTGAACCGTCATATTAAACTCGACCATGTTTAAAAAGAATTGTAATAAATTCTGGTCCTGCGTATCACCACCCTGAACACCAAAACATAAAAAGGGTTTACCATCTTTCAATGCCAGGGTGGGTGTTAAGGTCACACGCGGCCTTTTACCCGGCTCTACTACATTAAACGGATCAATAGATGCATCCAATACAAAGCTTTGCATACGCTGGCTCATGCCCACGCCCGTATGACCGGCGATGCAGGCAGGTAACCACCCGCCGCTGGGTGTTATTGAAACCACCCAGCCAGAAGTATCGGCTGCTTCTACAGAAGTGGTGCCGCGCCATAAACGATCCATATATTCTTCATCAGCAATGACCGGATTATTTTTTTTACCAATTACATTCAGGGTATTTTGATCGTGTTTGGGTATTGCATTTCCACCAGGCCTGTTGGCTGTATCAGGTGAAAATCCTCTTTTCTTTAGAATATCTGAATAAGGATTTATTTTTCCTTCAAAAGGGTAGGGGTCGCCAGGACCTGCGTTGGCATTGTTTCTATCAAAATTAATTTGTTTCGCCCTTTCTTTTGAATAGGCCTTACTTAATAAACCTTTCATCGGTTCTTCGGGTGGAAAATAAGGGTCGCCATAATAAAAGTCACGATCTGCAAAACTGAGATTCATGGTTTGATATAAAGTATGAATGTATTTGGTACTGTTATAACCCATTGCTTTCAGGTCGAAGTTTTCGAGTATGTTCAGCGATTGCAAAAGCATAGGCCCCTGTGTCCATTGCTGTAATTTATATACTTCAATCCCTTTATAATTTGTATGCAATGGTTCTTCTATAATAGGCTTCCATTTGGCAAGGTCTTCCATCGTAATTAATCCACCCTGCTCTTCACTGCCGCGTACAAATTCCGCAGCGATATCGCCTTTGTAAAAACGGTCAAAAGCAGCCATGATGGCTTCTTTACGGCCCTTTTTGGCTTTTACTGCATTTTGTTCCGCTTCCACGAGTTTGGTAAGCGTTGCAAGCAGGTCTTTTTGAATGAAAATTTCGCCGGCCTCGGGTGCCTCTCTCTTTTCGCCTGCATGTGGAAAAAAAACTGCAACAGAATAAGGCCATTGTTTAAGCATTTGTTTCCCCTTTTCCATACTATTAGCAGTCTGTGCCTCTATGGGATAACCGGCTGCCAGTTGCATGGCAGGTGCAAGTACATCCTGTAAACTCATCGTACCAAATTCAGACAACATGTAACAAAGTCCGCCTACGGTACCCGGAGTTGTTGCTGCCAAAGGGCCGTACTCAGGCGGAAAATTATATCCCTTACGCTTAAAAAAATCAACCGTTGCCCCTGTGGGTGCAACACCTAAGGCATTAATGGCAATTACTTTTTTTGTATGCGGATTATAAATCAGTGCCTGCGTTTCGCCACCCCAACTTAATACATCCCACATAGTGCAGGTAGCAGCCAGCATGGCGCAGGCGGCATCTACCGCGTTGCCACCTCTTTGAAATACCATCGCACCGGCTGTAGCCGCCAGGGGTTTACCGGTAACTGCCATCCAGTTCTTTCCATGCAAAGGAGGCTTCTGTGTTTGTTGGGCATTTGCTACGGCTACAGCTATTGCAAAAAGAAAAGGAAGGATACATTTTATTTTCATCATGAGGAAGATTAAGCTGGGTAAATTAGTTTGGGGTACTGCTAAAATAATCAATAATAGCTACCAAATACTTGTTTTGCTTCGGATGATTTTCCGGTAAAACAAGTATGCAGATCTTATACTATAATCTTGTCATCAGGCGTTTAAAAATACGATTATGCGTTTCTAAAGTTTTCATCTACAAACAATAAAAAAACTAAAAAAGTTGCTGGCAGGTAAAGAATAGACAAAAAGACAAAATATTATCAGTGATTCAAATATGTTATAGGGTTTAAGAAAGTATTTATATATGCCAAATATTTTCAGCAGATAGGGTAAGATAAACAGGTTCACCTTCTACAAAATTTGATAAAAGGGTTCTTACCAAAATATGTTTATTAGCAGTAAGGATGATGGTTAATTCATAAAAAGCGCCCAGGAAAGATACATGACTTACCCTGCCCATTATGCCTGATGTTTTTTCCTTTGTTATGAGAAACTGTTCTGGTCGTATAAATAACCTGTTATCATTTATTTCAAACCCCGCTACGCCTCCGGCTGATCTTACATCGGAAGCATCTATCAAATTATAATTGCCAAATAAAGCAGCCGTGTATTCATTTACAGGTTGCCAGTAAATTTCTATAGGTGTTCCTCTTTGAACTATTCCGCCATCCTTCAGTATAATGATTTCATCTGCCCATGAAAGAATGTCCAACGGATCGTGCGAAACAAGTATGCAGCTGATGCCAAGTTTTTCACCAAGGTCATGAATAACTGATTTCAAAATATTTTTATGGGTCATATCCAGGTTAGAGAAAGGCTCATCCAGCAATAAAAGGCGTGGTGATGTGGTAAGTAACCTTGCCAGTGCAATCCTTTGTTTCTCACCACCTGATAACTGATCGGTCCTCCGTTTCAATAAATGATCAATCCTGCATATGTCATATAAAGTATAGGCTTCTGTTGCAGATAGTTTATTGGCATATTCCAATACTTCTTCTACCCGGTAATTGGTTCGCAATTCAAAATGTTGTGATAGGTAGGCGATGCGGGGATGGCCTGGTACCAGTTCTTCTTGCGGCCCCCTTACTCTTTTGTTTTCAAAGAGAACCTTACCCGCATCAGGCTGAATCAATCCAGCAATAATTTTCAGTAAAGTGCTTTTACCCGAACCTGTTTCACCGGCGATGGCAATCTTCTGAAATGCCTGTTGGGTAAAATTGATTTCCTGCAGTACAAAATCCTCCGCTCCTTTTTTATAGATTCCCGTTACGGTTAATAAATGCATAACCTCAAATTTCGTTGATGTTATTGTAATCACCACGGTATGGGCAAGAAAAATTGTAGCAGAAGCTCAGAGAAGATTTATAAGAGCTGACCGGAACTAAAAATATTGACTAGTTAAAACGGTGATGGACTTACCGAAGTCCATCCTCCATCAACAATCACAGTCTGGCCGGTAATGTGTTTTGCCTTGTCAGAAACAAGGAATAAAGCGGTATCTGCAATATCGGTAACAGTAGCTGCCCTGCCCATTGGTGTTAACTTCGACCATATATCCGCATAATCTGGGTCGTTCAATGTACGCTCAGTTAAGGTTGCCCCGGGGGCAATCGTATTAACGTTGATATGGTATTGTGATAATTCAATTACGAGATTCTTTGCCAGCATTTCCAATGCGGCTTTACTCATACTGTATGCCGCGAGATTTTTATGCGCCTGGTGCCCGGTAACAGATGAAGTGAATAATAAGGAACCGCCTGTGCTTTGTTGTTTCATTTGTTTCGCAGCGGCCTGTGCCAGAAAAAAACTGCCGGCTAAATTCACCTGCATAACCTTTGCAAAAGATTCGGGTGGATAGGTGAGGAAATCACCAAACAAAGTAATACCTGCATTGGCAATTACAATATCCAATTGCCCGAAGGCAGTAATAGCTGTATTGACTAGTTGTTCAATAAAATCAATATCACTCGAGTCACCCGCCATTGCCAGGCAATGTCCGTTAGTGACTTCCGTTATAATTCCGGCAGCAGCAGAGGCCAGGTTGGTATCAATATCGTTTAGCAAAACACTGGCGCCCTGACTTACCAGTTTTTTGGCTATCTCAAATCCAATACCCTGGCCGGCCCCGGTTACAATAGCTACTTTGTTGCTAAAAGGCATAGAATCAGGTTAAATATTTTTTTAAGGGTACTATCGAATATAGTAAAAAAAATCCACCATGGTGGTGGCTCAATATTCCAGGAAGAATAAATTAACCTGAAGATCTGCAGATGGTATTGCAATAATTAATTATGATCAGCGAATCACAGCTTACTATCGAAATGATTTTGTATGTCGTTTTTAAAATAATTGAGTATTTTGTCTGATAAGCTAAAATAATGCTATGGATTTTAAAACCTTTTCGCTTGCCTTGTTGCTTATGTTATTTACCACAATAGCCTTTGCCCAGCCAGTTAAAAATCATGGCCGTTTACAGGTTGCTGGAACAAAATTGGTTGATCAAAAAGGAATGCCTGTTGTATTGAGGGGTATGAGTTTTGGCTGGCATAACTGGTGGCCAAGATTTTACAATGCGGGAGCCGTAAAATGGTTGTACAACGACTGGAACTGTTCAGTAGTAAGGGCGGCAATGGGAGTTGAGCCTGACAAAGGCTATATTAAAGATCCTGCGGGTTCGTTAAAAAAAATAACGGCAGTAGTAGATGCAGCCAT
>JANXUL010000187.1 GCA_025356235.1 Bacteroidota bacterium | reverse complement strand
AGTCAGCCTACAAACAGGTGCGCTATTTTAGCAGTGGCATGAAACAACGCATTAAGCTGGCACAGGCCATCTTCTCAAATGCTCCTGTATTGTTATTGGATGAGCCCTGCACCAATTTAGATACTTCCGGATACCAATTGTACCATGAACTGATAGTTAAATATTGCCAGGATAAACTTATCATCGTTAGTAGCAATGATATTCAGGAGATGGATTTCTGTATAGAGAGGTTGAATATATTAGACTACAAATAAATAAATTTAGTCACTCATAACCCCTTCAACTAACGAAATATGAAAGAACGCCAATCTAACCGACGGAATTTTATTAAGCATACTGCTGCTGCATCAGGTATGGCATTGTTTGCGGGCATCGCAAATAAAGTTATTGCCCAGGCAACCGGAGAGATAATAAATCCGGCACCTGCACCAATAAGGATACGTTTTTCCGTTATTAATATCAATCATGCGCATATTAACTCTATGACCGAAGCTGTTAAAAGAGGCGGTGGTGAATTGGTTTCACTGTATGCAAAAGAACCCGAACTGGTAGCTGCTTTCACCAAGCAATTTCCTGAAGTAAAGGTTGCCAGTAGTGAAAAAGAAATTTTAGAAGACAAAACCATACAGGTCATCCTCAGTTCCGGTATTCCCGATGAACGTGCACCATTGGGTATCCGTGTAATGCAGCATGGAAAAGATTATATGGTTGATAAGCCCGGCATTACCACGCTTGAACAACTGGCCGAAGTACGCCGTGTTCAAAAAGAAACCAAACGCATCTATTCCATTATGTATAGTGAAAGGTTTGAGAACCGCGCAACGGTTAAAGCCGGTGAGCTGGTAAAAGCAGGAGCCATCGGTAAAGTGATACAAACCATCGGACTGGGGCCGCACCGCATGACACCAAAATCGCGTCCCGAATGGTTCTTCGATAAAAAAAGGTATGGGGGCATCATTACAGATATTGGCTCGCATCAATTTGACCAGTACCTTTTTTTTACAGGCACTACCAAAGCAAATGTGGTGGCCTCCCAGATTGGCAATACCAATCACCCGCAGTATCCGAAGTTTGAAGATTTTGGTGATGTGATGCTGAGCGGTAATGGAGGTATGGGATATATTCGTGTGGATTGGTTTACACCAGATGGATTGGCATCATGGGGAGATGGACGGCTTACTATTCTCGGCACCGACGGATTTATTGAAATACGCAAGAATATTGATATCGCTTCCGGCCATACGGGCGGAAACCATCTGTACCTGGTCGATCAGAAAGAGACACGTTATATAGACTGCAGCAAAGAACCCCTGCCGTTTGGTCAACAGTTTGTTGATGACGTGGTTAACCGAACAGAAACGGCCATGCCACAGGAGCATTGTCTGCTGGCAACCGAACTGGCGTTGAAGGCTCAGAAATTTGCGAAAGTGGTTAGTCTTACGAAATAGTAAAATATGACCGCAGTGATTTTCCCATAGAATGAATTGATCATGGTAAGTATTAAAACGTTTAGAAAGTTAGCGCTTTCTTTTCCCGACACTGATGAGCATCCACATTTTCATCTGCAATCGTTCAGGATTAAAAAAAAGATATTCGCAACGCTTTGGCAGAAAGAGAACAGGGCCATGCTGAAACTTTCTTTGATTAATCAATCTGTTTTCTGCGCGTATGATACAGTTGTTTTTTTCCCGGTTCCCGGGGGATGGGGTAAGCAGGGAGCCACTTTCGTGGATTTGAAAAAAGTGAGGAAAGCTATGCTTACAGATGCGTTGACTACTGCTTATGACGATGTTGTTTCAAAATTAACGGTTAAAATTAAAAAGAAGTAGTGCCGTTTTTAAAACCATACGACCATAGATCTAGCTTTAACAGAAAAACATTCCAATCGTATGAAAGATTCAGACATTGAACAGTTATTAAAAGACGATAAAGGCTATAACCTGAACCTAGGGCACGTGCTGGAGTTTTTAATGGCACGTACCATTGCCAATTCTTTTTTATCCTCAGAAATTTTAAGGCGTCAGATAGAACTCGAGCAACTGATCAAAAATGGCGCCGTTGATAAGGAGAAAGCAACACAGGAATTTACCGAATTATGCAGGCAGCTATCAGACAATGCCACCACTGAGAAAAATAATGTGATCAGTAAATTATTTTTCTTGAACAAGGAGGCATGAAAAATAACTATGTGGTTTTATTATATGGAAGCGATTAACTTACCTGTTGAAAAAATAACCATCCCCATTGAACCGAATTAACCGGGTAACTGCTATACTCATTCAGCTGCAATCAAAACGTGTAGTAAAAGCGCAGGAGATTGCCGACAGGTTTTCCATCAGCCTGCGAACAGTTTACCGGGATATTAAAACCCTGGATGAAGCCGGTATTCCCATTCTTGGCGAAGCGGGCATTGGTTATTCTATTATGGAAGGGTACCGGTTACCGCCTATTATGTTTACCAAAGAAGAGGCCACTGCTTTTTTAACTGCCGAAAAATTAGTAGAAAAACTTACCGATACCTCAACAAGGGAAACTTACCAGGCTGCCATGTTTAAAATAAAATCTGTTTTGCGTTTAACCGAAAGGGACCATCTTGAAAACATGGAGCAATACATAGAAGTGATAGACAGTCCTTATTTTTCAAAAACAAAAAATGAAACTGCTTACCTGCAAAATATTTTACAGGCTATTTCGGCGAGATCTGTTATTAATATTGACTATTTCGCCGAACATAGCCAGCAAAAAACTAACCGGAATATTGAACCCATTGGTATTTTTTTTATGGGTAGGTACTGGTACCTGATTGCTTTTTGTACGTTGCGGAAAGATTACAGGAATTTCAGGGTTGACCATATCAAATACCTCTCCATCACTACCATTCATTTTGAAAAAGAACACCCTGCCCTACGGTCTTTTTTATCGAAGGTTTCCAAAGAAAAAGAATTACATACCATCGTCATACAGGTTGAGAGGCCGGCTATTAAATATTTGGGGGAACAGAAATTTTATAATGGCTTTGTTTCACAAAAAGAAGTGAGCGATGCAATAGAAATGACTTTTATCACCGAATCACTGGAAGGTTTTGCCAGGTGGTATATGCTTTTTGGAGAGCGGGCCGATATTATCTCCCCAAAAAAACTAACCGCCATCGTAAAAAAGAACCTGGAGGCCCTTTCAAAAAAAAATTAAATAAATTATATACTGTTGACATAAGGCTGTCACTACCCCGGAGTTTCTTTGTTGTATAAACCAAAAAAGAAACCTTATGTCACAGATCAAACAATTTCAAAAAGAATTTGAAAAGGAAGCGATTACCACCCGTAAAATGCTTTCGGTAGTACCTAACGACAAGTACGATTGGCAGCCACATCCAAAAAGTATGACCATCAGGCAATTGACCAATCATATTGCCGAGTTACCTGTTTGGATAGGAATGGCACTGAATACCAGCGGACTGGATTTTGCTGATAACCCGTACACACCCACAACCATTAATGACACCAAAAGCCTGGTAGCTTATTTTGAAAAAAACCTTATCGAAGGCAGGGAAGCTTTAGCAACAGGGAACGAGGAAACATTCAGTGAATTATGGACCTTACGCAATGGCGAAGAAGTATACAGTAAAGAACCCAAAAGTGATATAATAAGGATGACTTTTAACCAGATTACCCATCACCGTGCACAGCTGGGTGTTTTCCTTCGGTTACTGGATGTTCCTATTCCGGCGAGTTATGGACCAAGTGCAGATGATATGAGTTTCTAATCATTGCCTCTCCGTAGTGCTTTTTTCCTGCAAGAAGAAAAACACTACGGAGAAAACTTACCGGTTACTAATACACCAATTACGAATATTTATTTTATGAGCAATGCCACTTCACCAGGTATGATTTTAGTTTTCAAAACAACTGTTACAACCTCTGCAAAAATTAATATCCTAAAACCGCATCTTGACGGATTATTACCATCCGCACGCTGGAATTTTGATCTTATGGATTGTGATAATATTTTACGGGTTAACAGTTCGGATGATCTGTCAACCCTAATCATCAGTACCTTAAATAAATTCGGATTTGACTGTATAGCGTTAGATTAAGGCAGGCCCTGCTTTTCTTTTGCAGGTATTTTTTCCTGTCACCATTTAGCTGTGATACTGAGCGTAAATAATATTATCTTCAATACCCATAAATAGGCTGCCTTTCATCCGGCTGAATAAATTCTAACCGTTAGTGCAAAATGAAAAATATAATCACTCATCCTGAAAAATACCTGAAGCAATACTTATTTATTGCGCTATGTATTTGCTTTACGGTAGCAGGTTTTAGCCAGTCCGGATCCAGGCGGTTCTTATTGCGTGATGAAGGAATTTCACAACTGAGTTATATAGATATGTCGAACCCAAAAAACAATTGGTATACCTCCATCCCTACGGGTCGTGATATACAATTGGTTGGGCATGGAAGGGTGCTTGTGGGAACGGGCAATGGATATGAAGAACATGATATTATAACCGGTACTAAAGTATATCAATTGAATTCTTTCCCCGGTACTATTGCGGCGCGTAGGTTGCGCAATGGCAATACTTTGCTAACAGGTGTAAACTGGCAGGGCAAACAAGGGATCGTATTGGTAGAAGTGGATACAAGTGGTGCAGTAAAATATATGACCGTTTACGCTGGATTTACTTATGTACGGTTGGTTCGTGAAACGCCTTCAGGTAGTTTTCTGGTTACAGCTGATGATTGGGTATTTGAAGGAAATGCAACAGGAGATATTCTTTGGCAGGCAAAAATTACCAGCAAAGACAAACCCCATGCCTGGCAGGCTTTGCGCCTTGCAAACGGCCAAACAGTGGTAAGCACCGGTTATGCGGCCAACCTTCAATTTTTTTCAAAAGATGGCGTATTGATTAATACAATTACCGGCCCGCCAGAGGTAAAACCAAATTTTTATGCCGGTTTACAAATCCTTCCCAATGGAAACTATGTGGTAATCAATTGGCAGGGACATGGCCCGAATTTCGGCAGCAGCGGCACACAATTATTAGAATATACAGCTGGGGGTAAACTTGCCTGGTCATGGCAGCAGGATGCTGCTAAATTCTCATCGCTGCATGCGGTGATTATCTTAGATGGGTTGGATACTGATTGGGTACATATAGAAAATATTGACGGTGTGCTATCCCCTGTAAAACCAGCACGTTGAGGTGCATTAGATTTGGGTGATCTGGGTTGTTTACTTTTTTATTACAACGATACAAAACTTGGTTACTTCCATATCTTATAATTAAGCCGGAATTTTTTTTCCTGCAGCCATGCACGCCAGTCAATAAATAAAAGGCCTGCCACCAGTAATATTCCAAAGAGCAGGCCTAGAGCCGATTTCCAGGAAATGGCACCATCAAGAATGCCCGCCGTATTTTCAGCTGCATATTTCCCCATAAATACCGCCGCCGTATCGCTGATGAATTTACCTACAATAAAAGCCGGAATAATTAAACGGGGTTTCATCTTAGCCATTCCACCTGCAATAAACAAAGGCGTAGTGGGTAATGGCAACAGGGAATAGGTAAGGATGGCAAGCTGGCTTTTCCAGCCTTTTTCTTTTAGTTTCTTTCCTAAAAATTGTACATCTGCATTCTTAGCAGGATTAAATATTTTACTGGCTATTTTAGGAATGTATAAAGTGAGTATATATCGTCCAAGTACAGAACCTGCCACGCCAACCAAAATAACCACCCACACATTTAATTTGAAATAGATCTGTAAGAAAACCATCACCACAAATGCAGGCGGAAGTGGAAAAGGCACAATATCAACTGCACAGGCCGCAAAAAAAACTATTATATATTTTAACCACATATGCTATTGGGATATAACCTGTTACTACAAGTTAATAAAATTATGCTATGCCCCTTGTTATTTAATGTGTAGAAAATAATGCCCACTGAATACTGGTTTATTTTTTGTTGAATTTTTACGACAAGTAATTTCTAAATGAACAAGATGCCTGCAGTTACCCTTCTATTCTGGATAATGAAGATATGTGCCACCACGCTGGGTGAAACTGCCGGCGACCTGTTATCAATGACATTAAATGTGGGATACGCGATCAGTTCCCTTTTATTAATAAGCGTATTTGTGGTAACACTAATTGCCCAGCTTTTCTCCAAACGGTATATTCCTGTATTATATTGGGGTGTTATTCTTTCAACCAGTACGGCAGGTACTACCATGTCCGATTATATGGACCGAACATTAGGAGTGGGTTATGCCATGGGATCACTTATACTTATAACGATTCTCATACTCATCCTTTTTCTATGGTATAAAAGTGAAAAGTCATTATCGGTAACCAATATTAAAACGTTCAGGGGTGAGTTATTTTACTGGATGGCTATCTTGTTTTCAAACACATTGGGCACGGCACTGGGTGATTTTCTGGCAGATAATTCAGGACTAGGTTTTGGAGGAGGTGCCATCCTGATAGGGAGTTTATTAACCTTGGTTGTAATAGCCCATTATTTTACAAAGATTTCATCGGTGATCCTGTTCTGGATTGCATTCGTGTTAACACGGCCTTTTGGTGCAACCTTCGGCGACCTGCTTACAAAAGTTCCTGAAAAAGGCGGGCTGGGTTTTGGAACCAAAGGCTCCTCACTAATACTATTTATCATTCTTGCCGTTCTGATTATTTATACATCTATCAGGCAAAATCAAATTCCTCCGAAAAAAATAAGTACAGCTTACCAGTAAAAATACTGCATTACACATGCCTGCGGGTGTATTCGAAAACCTTATCTCCTGCTTGCAATCAATAAATTCAGGTCAGTATATTTCAAATCGAACCGCTGACTGATATAAAAATCTGTTACCGCACCTTTGAACATATAAATCCCTTCACGAAGATTAAATTTGTGCCAAACCATTTCTTCAATTCCCCCCTCATCACTTATTTCCAATATCAGGGGCATCAACACATTGCTGATGGCCTGGCTGGCAGTACGTGCAAAGCCGCTGGGTATATTGGGCACACAATAATGGATCACATCATGTTTCAAAAAAGTAGGTTCTTCATAGCTGGTGAGTTCGCTGGTTTCAAAACAGCCACCACGGTCAATCGCTACATCAATAATAATACTGCCGGGGCGCATAGCTGCTACCATATCTTCGGTAACCACCACCGGTGCACGACCATATTCGTTGCTCAATGCACCAACGGCTACTTCACAGGTTTTTAATTGTTTGGAGAGAATACGCGGTTCCAATACACTTGTCCAGATACGCTGCCCTAAATTATTCTGCAATTGTTTTAAGCGATACACATTATTATCGAACACTTTTACCGATGCACCTAATGCCAATGCATTTCTTGTTGCAAATTCACCTACGATACCTGCACCAATAATGACCACTTTGGTTGGCGGAATACCACTGATACCACCTAATAAAACGCCCTTCCCTTTATTAAAACTACTCAGGTATTGCCCGGCTATCAGCATTACGGCACTCCCGGCTATTTCACTCATGCTTCTAACAATGGGATAAGTACCACTATCATCTTTAAAATTTTCAAAGCTCAGCGCGGTGATCCTTTTCTCCATCATCTTCTCTATATATTCTTTCTTTAGAGCCGACAAATGAATAGGGGAAACGATCGTTTGGTTTTGCTGTAGCAGCGACATATCCTCTTCTACCGGCGGCGCACTTTTTACCAGGATCGGGCATTTAAAAATATCGGCCCTGTCGTATACGATACTGGCACCCGCTTCGGCATAATCTTTATCAGAAAAATGACTGCCCACTCCCGCTTTGTGTTCCACTGCCACTTTATTACCATTGGCCACTAATACCCCTACAGCATCGGGCGTAAGTGCAATACGGTTTTCCTGGAAAGCAATTTCTTTGGGTATGCCAATATGCAGTTTGGCACCCTGCGGTTTCACATCCAACGTTTCTTCCAGTGTTTCATAGGTAAAAGAAGGGCTGATTGAAGGTTTGGTGGCCATGAGCGGGTATTGGTTGATGTTTGTTGATGATGGGTATAAAATTACTTTATTTATGGCAGATAGCAGCAACAGTTAGGAGGTAGAAGGCTGAAGTGAGGAGTTTGCACTATTGAAAGAACTTTTTACGCTTAACTGCTACATCTCGGATCCCGTAAAAAGCCTGCGGGTATTTTCGTCCAATACCTCTATATGAATATGAAAAGCATCATCGGGCAGTAGGCCTGCCGCTTTCTCCGGCCATTCTATCAGGCAGTATGCCTGGCTTAGGAGGCTGTCTTCCACACCGGCATTTACAGCTTCTTCCTCATCTTTCAAACGATACCAGTCCATATGATAAATAGTGCCTGCCACAGGACTGCTATATTCATTAATAATGGCAAAAGTAGGGCTGCTTATAGTCGATTTTACACCAAGTTCTTCGCACAAAGCATGGATTAAAGTGGTTTTGCCGCTGCCCATTTCTGCATGAAAAGACCAGATCTTTTTGTTTTTGCCTTCTTTCCATAAGGAAGCGGCTACCTGGCCAAGCTGTTTCAATGTAAAGATTGCATCCATTTGGCAAAGATATAGACCGGCAACAGAAAGGATTTGAAACCTTGCTGTATTTATAATCCGTATTTCGATAACAGGCGGGTTGGAGGTGTAGTACCTTTGCTGTATTCATTAATAATTATCTGCGGTGGAGAAAGTAAACTGGAAAGTAGAAGGCATGAGTTGTACAAACTGCGCGCTAACAATAGATAAGTTTCTACAGGGTAAAGGCATGCAACAGGTAAAAGTAAATTTCATGGGGGGTGATGTGAGTTTTGAGATGCCAACTGAAATACCTAAACAGGAATTAGCCAAAGGCATTGAAGGATTGGGCTACCATGTAGTAACAGGCGAGGGCACCGATACAAAAAAAGATACGCGCATTTTTAAAAATAATTTACAGCGTTTTCGTTTCTGCTTACTCTTTACCGCCCCGTTAATGTTACATATGATACCCGGTTTTCATATCCATTTTTTAGAGAACCCCTATATACAACTGGCATTAACCATTCCTGTATTTATTGTGGGTATGGATTTTTTTGGCCGTAGCGCGGTAAAAAGTGTGTGGAAAGGCATACCAAATATGAATGTATTGATAGCAGTGGGCGCATTGGCTGCTTTTGGGTACAGTTTATACGGCACATTAATTGGCCAGGCAGAACAATTTATGTTTTACGATACTGCTGCTACCATTATTACCCTGGTATTTCTTGGCAACTGGATGGAAGAAAAATCTGTTGAAACAACACAGGCGGCATTAAAAAAATTAGCAGTAAGTCAAAAAGTAGTGGCTAATATGATTGCCTATGACGACAAGCATGAGGAACATATTTTCCCCGTAGAAAGCACCCATTTAAAAGTAGGCGACCTGTTATTGATCAAAACCGGTGAACCTGTACCCATGGATTGCAAAATACTTTGGGGCGAAGCCAGTGTGAGCGAAGCTATCATCAGCGGTGAAAGTGCACCGGTTGAAAAAAAGATGAATGACAAACTTATTGGTGGCAGCACCATTGAAAGCGGCACCGTAAAAGCCTATGTAACTGCTGTTGGCGAGGATACTGTGCTATCCAATATTTTAAAACTGGTAAAAGAAGCCCAGACTGAAAAACCACCTATTCAACAACTGGCTGACAAAATAAGCGCCATTTTTGTACCAGTGGTGATCAGTATTGCACTGTTTACTTTTTTGATCAACTATTTTTTCGGACAACAGGTTTTCAGTAACAGTTTATTAAGGGCCATTGCCGTACTGGTTATTTCATGTCCCTGCGCCATGGGCCTTGCAACACCTGCTGCCATCGCAGTTGGATTAGGAAGGGCTGCAAAAAATGGGGTCCTCTTTAAAAATGCCAGAAGCTTAGAAATATTCAACAGCATTACACAAGTTGTGTTTGATAAGACAGGAACATTAACTACAGGACAGTTTAGTATTTTGGGTTTCCAATTGGAAGAAGTGAGTGGTGAGTTGTTAGTAGTAAGTAATGAATTAAAGAAACATACAAACATGCAACACGCAACACTCACTACTCACGAAGAGTTCAGGCGCATCACCTACTCATTGGAAAAATACTCCAATCACCCCATTGCCAAAGCGATTGTAAAAGAATGGAAAATAAAAGACGATATCAGGTGGGCCAGGATTGAAGAAATCAAAGGCCTGGGAATGAAAGCTGTTGATAAGGAAGGAAACGAATACATAGCCGGATCTTATAAGGCAGTGGAACTGCTTACAAAAGACAACTCACACAATATTTATATCACTAAAAATAACAGTTTATTGGGATCCATAGATGTTGCAGATGAGATCAGACCAGAAGCAAAAGAAGTGATCCGTCTCTTAAAAATAAAAGGCATCAAAACCATTTTATTGAGTGGCGACAGAAAAGAAAAATGCGAACAAGTAGCTGCCATCTTGGGTATTGATGAAATGTTCGCCGAACAAACCCCCGAACAAAAATTAGCAAAGATTGCCGCCTTTAACCGGCTTGCTCCCACTGCTATGGTTGGCGATGGAATTAATGATGCACCAGCACTGGCCAAAGCAACTGTTGGTATTTCTTTGAGCGATGCTTCGCATATAGCCATGCAAAGTGCGCAAGTTGTTTTGATGAACCATGGATTGAAGAACCTGCCGTTATCGCTTGGCCTGGGAAAACATACTTATATCACCATCAAAGAAAATTTATTCTGGGCATTCGCCTATAATATTATAGCTATCCCTATTGCTGCCTTTGGATTCCTGAGCCCTGCTTTTGGAGCATTGGTGATGGGACTTAGCGATGTTGTTCTGGCCATCAATTCTATTCGATTGAATTTTAAGAAAGTGATTTGATCATCAATCGTGGTTTTTCATACCTGTAGATAGAGGAATGCGTATAAATACCTGTTTAGCGAGCACGTGTAAGTAATAGTTTGAGACATGAAATCTACCAATATGTTTCTCAAAATTGCATACACCCAACTGGATATATTTATTATTTCGAAAGAATTTATCCTTCTTTGCTATAAAGTAACTGGGCCCTTCCCTTCAGAAGAAAAATTCGCATTAATACAACAAATAAGAAGAGCTGCACTTTCAGTACATTTGAATATTGTAGAAGGTTGTTCCAGAAAGTCTGTAGCTGAGAGAAAACGGTTTTAACTTTTGGCGAGAAGCTGATTCGTAGTTTCCAGATACTTTCAAAAATGATCAACAACTAAAACTCACGATTTACGTTTCACAATTCACGAATGGCAACCCCTCTCTCCATACTCCAACAATACTGGCAACACAATCGCTTCCGCCCTATGCAGGAAGATATCATACAGTCTATATTAGAAGGGAATGATACTCTGGCGTTGTTACCAACTGGTGGGGGCAAATCCATTTGTTTCCAGGTGCCTGCACTACTCACAGAGGGATTATGCCTGGTGATAAGCCCACTGATTGCTTTAATGCGCGACCAGGTTAATGGATTATTACAAAAAGATATCCCGGCCGAAGTAATACATAGTGGCTTACCTTTTTATGAAGTAAAAAAAATATTACAACAGGCCACACACGGCGATTATAAATTTTTATACCTGTCACCTGAAAGGTTAGAATCATCTCTGTTTAAAGAATATTTACCTGCGCTGAATATAACTTTACTGGTAGTTGATGAAGCACATTGTGTATCGCAATGGGGTTATGATTTCAGGCCTCCATATTTACGTATCGCTAATTTACGCGATGAGTTACCAGGCATCCCCATTATTGCATTAACCGCTTCGGCAACACCTGATGTGCAGGAAGACATTACAGAGAAATTAAAATTCGTTAACGGTAAAATTTTCAGGCAGTCTTTTGAAAGGCCCAATATATCCTATAGTAGTTTTTGTATAGACAGCAAGGTTAATAAACTATCTGAGATTTTAAATAAGGTGCATGGCAGCAGTATCGTGTATTGCAGCAGCAGGAGGCAAACCAAGGAACTGGCAGGCTTGTTGCACCTGCAACAAATACCGGCAGACTTCTACCATGCCGGCCTAACACAAGAAATAAGGGATGAGAAACAACAGGCATGGATCAATAACCAGACAAGGGTAATGATTTGCACCAATGCTTTTGGAATGGGTATTGACAAGCCTGATGTACGTTCCGTTATTCATTATGATACACCTGATTGTTTAGAAAATTATTACCAGGAGGCTGGCAGGGCTGGCAGAGATAGGAAAAAATCATATGCGGTTTTAGTGTATCAAAAAGAAAACCTGGCTGGACTAAGAACACTACCCGACAGGCGTTTTCCACCTATTACGGAAATCAAAAAAATATACCAGTCGCTGGCAGACTATTTACAAATACCCGTGGGCATTGGGGAAGGCCAGTATTTTGATTTTGATTTGATGGAATTTATTAAAAATTTCAAACTCGATAGTTTATTGGTAATTAATACCCTGAAAGTACTGGAACAGGAGGGGCACCTTAGTTTTTCTGAAACTATTTTTCTGCCATCGCAGGTAACTTTTAGTGTTTCGAAAGACGCTTTGTATGAATTTGAAGAAAGTTACCCGCTGTTAGAACCTATGCTCAAATGTTTATTACGTACTTATGAAGGCATTATAGATAACCGGGTATCCATTCATGAAAAACAGCTGGCAAGGATATGCCGTTTAACGATTGAGGAAGTAAAAAACCAGTTATTGCAGATTCAATCGTTTGGTATAATTGAATACCTGCCCCAGAAAGATACCCCACAGATTCATTTTTTACTAAACCGCGCATCAGCACAATACCTGCAAATAGACCAGGACCATTACTTACAGAGAAAAAAGCAATACGCAGAACGGGTAGAGAATATGATCCGTTATATAGGATTGACAGATGAATGCCGCAGCCGCTACATCGCCAACTATTTTGGTGATGTTGATGCAACAGATTGTGGTGTTTGTGATAATTGTTTAACAAAGAAACGAAAATCACTATCTTCTGAAGAATTCAGTTTAATTGAATCCCAGGTTACAGCATTACTCACCTCCCCTATTTCTGTTGATGAGGTAATCAGGCATCTACAAAAATTCAGTAAAGAAAAAGTTTGGAACGTGTTGGATTTTATGCAGGGCGAGCAGTTTATTTCTATTGATGAGCAGGGAGTTATACAAAAAACAGGGTGATTTTTACGCAGGATTTTATACTTTTTACAAAGAAAATATTTTAGTCATTCAGAATTGTTAATGCCTTTTCTGCACGTCCCCCTCTCCTCATTGACCAAACACTTTTCAAAAAAAACGTTTCGATACATGAGAAATTTTTCACCGCGGCGACGGGGAGAAGCGCAGTTTTCGCAGAGCAGCTGAAAATACGTTTATAATTCTTCTTCCCTTTCCAATAAAAGTATTGCGCCCTGCGGTACAATAAAATATTTCTCCCCTTCATACATCACTTCCGTAGCACCGCTTACCAGAAATATGGCCAGATCGCCTTCCCTCGCCTGCAGGGGTACATATTTTACATTCTCATCTTCCGATTTCCATGGCTCATCATCTACGGGCATGGGAATGGCATAACCCGGGCCGGTTTTAATGATCTGCCCCTGTTGTACTTTTTCTTTTTCCTGCACACCCGGTGGCAGGTACAAGCCACTGGCTGTTTGCTCGTCAGGCTTGGAGGGGCGTATGAGTACCCTGTCACCTATTACAATCAGTTTCTTTAATTTGTTATCAGATGTCAGTATCATATGCTTTATATCTATAGTAAAAATTGATGGGTAAAAATACACATTTAGTAAACTATCCCCTGCTGCATGTACCGGCTTTATAAAATATGCGAATTATGTAACTCTTACTTTATAGGAATTCAGTAACTTTCATCGTAATCTTTAACAAAAAATTGCGGCAATACTATGCGAATTGGCGTTGTTTTATCTTTATTTCACGTTAAATAAGTAACACCATGGAAGACAAAAAAAGTAAAATACTATTATGCGAAGATGATACCAACCTTGGTATGGTCTTAAAAAATTACCTGGAACTGAATGATTATGATGTAATACTTGAAAGGGATGGCCGACTAGGGCTCGCCGCTTTCCAGCGTGAAAAATTTGATATATGCCTGCTTGATGTAATGATGCCCAATATGGACGGATTTACTTTGGCCGAAGAAATCCGCGACGTAGATCCCGATATACCCTTATTCTTCCTGAGTGCCAAAACCATGAAGGATGATATTATACAGGGATATAAACTGGGTGCCGATGATTATATTACCAAGCCATTCGACAGTGAAGTTTTGTTGTTGAAAATCAAAGCTATCCTGAAACGCAATGAAGAAGAAAACCGCATCAACGACAATATTGAATTTGACATGGGCCGGTACCATTTTAATCCAAAGCTGCGTGAATTAAAGCATGATGACCTCACGCAAACACTTTCACCAAAAGAAAATGAATTGCTGAAAATGTTGGCCGAACATAAAAATGACCTTTTGCCACGCGAAAGGGCTTTAAAGAAAATATGGGGCAGTGATACCTATTTTAATGGACGTAGTATGGATGTGTATATTGCCAAACTGCGTAAGTATTTGAAGGATGATACGAATATTGAGATCGTAAATATCCATGGAAACGGATTCCGGCTTGTTGCTCCTTAGTAATGTAGTAAGAATATTATAAAAAATACCCCGCTTTGCAGTGGGGTATTTTTTTGTCACTGAGTAACAAAGATTTTTCCTTTTGTGACCTGTAGCTATATTCTTAAATAATCAACTGAAGAGATTGGATTGCTGGTCTACTAATGGCTTCCGGCCTAAATGTTCATAGGCCTTAGCAGTTACCTCTCTCCCTCTTGGTGTACGCTGCAAAAATCCTTCCTGGATAAGAAAGGGTTCATATACTTCCTCAATTGTTCCGGCTTCTTCACCTACGGCTGTGGCAATCGTGGTAAGGCCTACAGGGCCGCCTTTGAATTTATCAATGATGGCAGCCAGTATGCGGTTATCCATTTCATCAAGGCCATGTTCATCCACATTCAATGCTTTTAAAGCGTGCTGGGTTATGCCCAGATCAATATTT
>JANXUL010000145.1 GCA_025356235.1 Bacteroidota bacterium | reverse complement strand
TTTTTGTCTTCTTGCCATCACCTCTCTCCAGGTAGTAAGAATAATGCCCTCATCCCGGATGGCTTTTTTTAATGCGGGATCCATCATTGCCAGCATATCTCCCCTGCGCACAGGACCCGAATCTGAAATAAACGGAAATACCTCTGTGGTGGCCGTGCAATGCATGATCATCATTGTCAACCCCGGCTTTAATGCGTGTAGGCCTTCTATATATTTTTCTGTTTTGAAGTGTTGCAGTTTTTTGTCATCAGCTGCAATCTCTTTCGGAATCTTCCAGTCATAACTGGTATTGTGCAGGTCATCCAACACCGGTAACCCGGCCATCCAAAGCATCTTACCAATTGCCTGTAATTGCTGCACCTGGGCTTGCGGCGCTTTTGTTTGTTCTTTAATCAGTAACATATGCCCGGCCGGCAACATTACCGGTATTTTATTTTCTATCCCCAGTTTTACATAACGCTGGATGAATTCTGGTGTTGCCAGGAGGGTTCCCATATGGCTATCAAAATGCGTTGGCTCAAAACCCATAGAGCGGGCCCTTTCCAATTGTGCACGGATTTCTTTTTCTACCTCATCGGGTGTAGCGTGCTTTATAACTTCCTCCACACTATGCCACATAGCACCTTCGGCATCCACCAGTCCGGGTGTTGTATTCTTACCCGATAATGGCCCCCAGCGATAGCCGGCCCATTCAGCGGTTAAGGTTAAATGTAAGCCTGCATCAATCCCGGGATGTTGTTTCATGTATTGAACAAAAGCAGGCACCCATGGGCAGGGCATCATTACACTGCAGGAAGTAGCCACCCCTTTGGTAATGGCATTTATGGCGCCTTCATTGGAATCGAATGACATGCCTACATCATCTACATGCAAAATCAATACTTTTGATCCTTTGGGATAGCCTAATTTTTCAGCATAAGTGCTGTCATTGGCCTTTGCGTTAGAGGACAACCATATAATACTGGTAAATAATAATACCCATTTTCTTTTCATGGCAATTATTTTTATCGAAAAAAAACAATCTCTTACTTTACAGTGGTTTTAGCATAAATAATTACTGTTTGCTAATCATTAATTACTAATTATTCTTATATTCAACTTCCACAAACTACAGGTTAAATCTAACGAAAGAAAACCAAACCTAACAGCTGTATGAAAGCAAAGACCGGCGTACTACTAGCCTCCATGATGTTTTTTCAGTATTTTATCTGGGGTGCCTGGTATGTTACCATGGGTACTTATATGGTAGCACACCTGAATGCCAGCGGGGTTGAGATTGGGGCTGCTTACAGTGCCCTGGCCATTGCTACCATGATTTCCCCATTTTTTGTAGGCATGATAGCCGACCGGTTTTTTGCTGCACAGCGTATCATGGGTGTATTGCACCTGGTTGGCGCGATATTATTATTACTGGCTACCAGGATTGAGAGCAGCCATACTTTTTATTGGGTAATCCTTTTTTATTCGCTTTTATATATGCCCACCATCGCGTTGAGCAATAGTGTGGCTTTTTCCCAGATGACCGATCCGGGAAAACAATTTCCGTGGATACGTGTATTTGGCACATTGGGTTGGATTGTAGCTGGCGTATTAATTGGTCAGTTAGGCATTGAGAAAACATCTTCCACTTTTTACATGGCGGCAACTGTTTCAACAGGCCTTGGGTTATTAAGTTTTATCCTGCCCAATACGCCGCCTAAAGCAGATACTGGTGGCGCATCAAAAGCCTTCGGAACAGAAGCCTTTTTTTTATTTAAAGAAAGGCCTTATCTCATTTTCTTTATTGCTGCTATCATGGTTTGTATACCCTTATCGTTTTATTATGGATTTGCCAATCCATTTTTAAATGAGATACATTTTGCCAATGCTGCCAGTAAAATGACATTGGGACAGGTTTCAGAAGCTGTATTTATTTTGGCCATCCCTTTTTTATTCAACCGCATCGGTGTAAAGAAAATGTTACTGATGGGCATGACTGCCTGGATATTACGTTATATCTTTTTTGCCTACGGCAATATTGAAGCCAATACCTGGATGCTGTATGCAGGTATTATACTGCATGGCATCTGTTACGATTTCTTTTTTGTAACCGGTTACATGTACACGGAAAAGAAAGCCGGTGAAAAAATAAAGAATGCTGCACAGGGTCTGTTCACTTTTGCCACCTATGGCGTGGGTATGTTCATTGGCACCTGGTTCTCGGGATATATTGTTGACCAGAACAAAACAGGCGAAACCCATAACTGGCAAAATATCTGGTATGTACCGGCTTATATTGCGTTAGGGGTGCTGATCTACTTTATCATTTTTTTTAAAGAAAAAAAAGCAGTGTCGGAGACTTCATTGTGAGTAGTAAGTTGTGAATCGTGCGTAAAACCGAACTCGCACGATTCACGCCTTACGGTTCATGATTCCATTTACTTATTAGCTAACAAAAAATAACGATTCGTTTATGAAAAGAATTGCCATGCTTGGCTCGGGTTTTATCGGGCGTTTTTATGCAGACTCGTTGCAAGGCTACAGAAGCAGGGATAAAGTAGTCAGTATTTATTCCCGCAGGGAAGAAAGTGCGAAAAAATTTGCTGCTGATTATGGTTGCCTTCACTGGACATTAAATATGGAAGAAGCCATTGCCCACCCTGATGTTGACGTAGTCTGCATTGCCTTACCCAATAACCTGCATGAAGCAGCCGTATTACTTTGTTGTAAACATAAGAAGGCGGTAATGACAACCAAACCACTTGGCCGCAATGCCGAAGAAGCCAAGCGAATGTTACTTGCGGTAGAAGAAGCCGGTATTTTTAACGGATACCTGGAAGACCTGGTTTATACACCCAAATTTATCAAAGCAAATGAGAGTGTAAGGAACGGCGCATTGGGCAGGATCTTATGGGCCAAATCGAGAGAAACCCATCCCGGCCCGCACAGCGATTGGTTTTGGGATATAGAGCAGGCCGGCGGTGGTTGCATACTTGATCTTGGCTGCCATTGTGTAGAGATCACACGGAGTTATATTGGCAAAGATATAAAGCCCGTAGAAGTAATGTGCTGGGCCGATACACAGGTAAAGCCGATTGATGCAGAAGACCATGCAATTGGATTGGTAAAATATGAAAATGGAGCCATCGCACAGTTTGAAGTAAGCTGGACATTCCGGGGCGGCCTCGACCTGCGCGATGAAGTGATGGGTACAGAAGGTACTATCTGGATCAACAGTTTTTTACGAACAGGTTTTGACATGTTCACAACCGGAAAAGGCGGTGACTATATTGCCGAGAAAGCCGAAAGCAATACAGGTTGGTTATTCCCGGTGGGTGATGAATTGAATGAACTGGGTTACAACCATATGTTCATGGATATGTTCAATGCCATGGAAAAAGGGGAACCACCCAAAGAAACTTTTTATGATGGATATGTTGTAAATGCGATACTTGATGCGGCTTATCGTTCAGCTAAAACAAAATTATGGGAACCTGTGAAGTTGGATATATGGAGAGGTAAAACCGGTTTAAGCAAGGAGAGTCATTTAATAGAATATGATGCCGATCATTACCTGGTAAAAGAAGAAATGACACACTACGGAACAAAAAAACTGATCCTGAAAAATAAACATACCGGAAAAATCATTGAACAGATCCTAGAATCATAAATATAGAAACCATACCCTCTGTGCAACTCGTTTTCGTAAAGAAATTACTACCACTATTTACCTGGATGATTGTAATGGTAGCATGCAACTCACAAAAAGAACAAACCGAATGGAAAGTATATGGTGGAAGTAAAGCCAATACACACTATTCTTCATTACTGGAAATTGATACGGCAAATGTTGCACAATTAAAGGTTGCCTGGGAATACCATACCGGTGATGCAGATGCGAAAACACAGATACAGGTTAACCCTATAATAGTTAATGGCACTTTATTTGGCGTATCTCCCAAACTAAAACTTTTTGCCGTTGATGCCGCGAACGGAAAAGAAAAATGGGTATTCAATCCATTAGATACTTCTGCAGCTAATAAAGGGCGGGGGTATTTTTCCATGAATGTTTGCAGAGGTGTTACCTATTACAGCGACCATGAAAAAGACGCCCGTATTTTTTACGCAGCTGGGCCTACCCTTTTTTGTATTGATGCCCTGACAGGGAAACCTGTTCTTTCATTTGCCGATAATGGCAAACTGGATCTGCATAATGATTTAAGCAGGGATGTAAAAGATTTGTATGTTGCCTGCACCACTCCCGGCATTATTTATAAAGACCTGATCATTATCGGGAGCCGTGTAGCGGAAGAAGCTGCTGCTGCCCCAGGCCATATCAGGGCCTATGATGTGCATACGGGGAAATTAAGATGGATATTTCATACTATCCCACAGCCCAATGAAGCTGGGTATGAAACATGGGATGATAAAAATGCTTACCAGCATATTGGTGGCGCCAATGCATGGTCGGGCTTTAGTATGGACGAAGAAAAAGGAATTGTATTTGCACCCATTGGATCAGCATCGTATGATTTTTATGGCGGAAAAAGACTTGGTCAAAACCTGTATGCCAATTGCGTATTGGCACTAGATGCTGCAACCGGCAAAAGGATCTGGCATTTCCAAACTGTGCATCATGATATCTGGGACCGGGACCTTCCCACTGCACCTGTATTGATTACCATAACAAAAGAAGGCAGGCAAATAGAGGCCATTGCACAGGTGACCAAATCGGGTTTTGTTTTTTTATTAGATAGAAACACCGGCAAGCCTATATACCCTATCAATGAGATAGCGGTACCGATAGAGACAGGTTTATCAGGAGAAAAACCATGGCCCACGCAACCTGTACCAAGCTTTCCACAACCATTTGTTCGTCAGTTAATGACGGAAAAAGATTTAAACCATGTGGTTCCTGATTCATCTTACCAGGATATTAAAAGAAGATGGCAAAGTACCAGGCATGATCATTTATTTACACCCCCTTCCAAACAGGGAACGGTAATTTTTCCCGGTTTTGATGGCGGGGCAGAATGGGGTGGCCCGTCTTTTGATCCATTAACCGGAATATTGTATGTTAATGCCAGTGAAATGGCCTGGATATTAACTATGGTTGATGTAAAAAAGAAAGGTCCAGCTGTGGAGGAAAAAAATATTGATGCGGGTAAAAGAATTTATACAACAACCTGCATGGGCTGCCATGGTACAGAACGCCAGGGATCGGGCAATAACCCCTCATTGGCAAACATGAATAAGAAATATGCAGAAACTTCTTTCAGGGAATTACTCAACTCAGGCAGGAGAATGATGCCCGCATTTAAACAATTGAGTGAGGGTGAGAAAGAGGCACTGGCCTCTTTCATCCTTGACAATAAACCTGAACAGGAAAAGAAATTTATCGCACCTGTAAAAACCGAAGATCCCTATCTCAAAATGCCGTACACGGCAACAGGCTATAATAAATTTCTTACCAAAGAAGGATACCCGGCAATAGATACGCCCTGGGGTAGTTTGAATGCCATTAACCTGAATACAGGGAAAGTAGCATGGAAAGTAACACTGGGAGATTACCCTGAATTAAAAGCAAAAGGCATCCATTCGGGAACTGAAAATTATGGTGGTTCTGTGGTAACTGCAGGTGGTGTATTATTTATTGCGGCCACCAGTGATAAAAAAATTCGTGCCTTTAATAAAAGAACGGGGAAGTTGCTATGGGAATATGATCTGCCCGCAGCAGGTTTTGCTACCCCATCAGTCTATGAAAAAAAAGGGCATCAATATCTTGTTATTGCCTGCGGTGGTGGTAAGTTGGGAAAGCCTTCAGGTGATAGTTATCTTGCATTTGCGATAGGTGGGAAAAGGGTTAAAAGGGGTTAAATATGGTTAAAAAAATCTTCTATACTTGACCCCTTTTAACTACTTTAACCCCTATAACAACTTTAACCCCTATAACTATTATAACCTTAGTTAAACAAATCGAAAAACAAACACTCATGTTATCTCAGGACCTTTTCATCCACCACGTTTATTTCTGGCTTGTGAACCCTAAAAGCGAAGAAGACCATATGGCTTTATTAGCAGGATTACAGGCATTGAGCAAAGTGCCATCCATACAACAATTTCATATTGGTGTGCCTGCTTCTACCAACCGCGATGTAATTGAAACTTCGTACGCATTTTCATGGTTAGCCGTCTTCGTTACTAAAGAAGAACAGGATGCTTACCAAGTAGATCCTATTCACTTACATTTTGTAGATACCTGTAAACATCTCTGGCAAAAAGTAATTGTGTATGATTCTTTGGGCGCGTAAAACAAGTGCTTACAATAGTTTCCGGTCCTTTAGCCAGCCTTCCAATTCTTTATCCCAGTTTTCTACATGCCCTCTATTTTTTTTGGACATCGCAAATCCATGCCCGCCCTTTTCATAAATATGTAACTCAACCGGTACTTTATTATTCTGTAGTGATGTAAAAAATACAATACTATTGAACGGAGACAAAGGATCATCTGCAGCAAGTATGATGAATGTAGGGGGTGTTTTGCTTGTAACATGCAGTTCATTTGAAAATGCCTCTATCTGTTCATCGGTAGGCTTATTACCTAACAAACGGTTTTCCATGGTAGCTGGATAAATTCCGGACTGGTAAGAAATCATGGGATATGCCAGTATCATAAAATCCG
>JANXUL010000147.1 GCA_025356235.1 Bacteroidota bacterium | reverse complement strand
GAAAAATGATGGTATATACTTATTGGAGTAAAATTGAAAAAATAAGGCGACAATTAATAAAACGCCCATTACAAGGGATGTTCCTGTCAGACCAAGGCTCAGATGACTGTTAAGGTAATCTGCCGCAGTTTCACCAACGGTAGTGCATAAAATTTTAATTATCCAGAAATACAGCGTGACTTCGGGAACTTTGTTACCCATTTTACCGGCATCTTTATTATTAAAATTTTGCATTTAACAGAATATGTTAAACAATCATGCCAGCAAAATGATAATGATCGGTAGACATTCTTTCATGTAATCGCTTTCATTCCAAAAATATAATTTAAATCGAGGGGTAGTTAATAGAATGACTCCTATTTTTATTAATTTCTATATATGAGATCGCTTTTATATTGTAAAATAGGTGAATTGAGATTTACTTCCACAAATAATCAGGTGGAAGTAAATCAGGCTAAAAGAACGTTAGCCACAATTATAGCGTTCATACAATGTATTAGCCGTTTAGATAATTGAACAATTTAGTTAATCAATACTCTCTATCTTAGTCATGATGATTAAACAATAGTCAAACGAAACCAAATATTTTTTATTTTCCGCATTATAGGATGGTATACGCTGAAAAATAGCTGGTAACTGAACAAAAGTAATAAATGAGATAAAATTATATATAGTATAAAAACTCTTTTTTCGCTAAAAAAACTAATTTCGAGAAAATATTTCAACCATATTCTTTATTTGCAGCCTATTTACTGATTATATAGCGTTTAATTACTCTTTTGATAAAAACCAAAACACTGATTATGAGAAAAATCCTTATTTTATTCTTGTGTATTTGTATAACCTACATCCAGGTTAATGCACAGGAACAGACTGTAACCGGAAAAGTTACAGACGCAACCGGGGCTCCTTTGAATGGGGCTGTTATTAAAATAGCGGCATCTAAAGCCACGGCACTAACAACAAATGATGGATCCTTCTCCCTCAAAGTGCCTGCAGCTTCCAGATATTTAATTGTAAGTTTTGTTGGGTTAGAAGAAATGACCGTTGCCATTACTGGTAAACCTTTGGTTATTGCTTTGAAAAACAGCAGTAATGATTTGAATGAGGTAGTAGTGGTTGGTTACGGAACCAAACTCAAAAAAGATGTGACTGGTTCAGTTGTTTCTGTGGGTGCCAAGGAAATTGGTAATACGCCTGCTACCAGTTTTGAATCTGCCATCCAGGGAAGGGCTGCAGGTGTTGCGGTTAGTCAGCAAAACGGTAAACTCGGCCAGGGCATTAATATAAAAATACGAGGTACTTCTTCCGTAACTGCCGGCAATGAACCATTATATGTGGTAGATGGTATTCCATTAACTACAGATAATTTGTCAAGCAACGGTGCCGCCTCCAATGCGCTTGCTGATATCAATATGAATGATATAGAAAATATTCAGATTTTAAAAGATGCTTCTTCCACAGCTATTTACGGAGCGAGTGCTTCCAATGGTGTTGTATTGATTACAACCAAAAAAGGAAGAGCCGGTACTTCGAAAATTGATTTTAATTATTTTACCGGTTTGCAGAAACCTACCGGTATGAGAGAATTTATGAATGCACAACAGTATGTTGATTATTTCAAACAAGCTGGTGCAGGTGCTGCAAACCAGGATTTTTTAGCGGGATTTTATCCAAGTCTGGCTTCAGCACTGGCTGCTTACGATACCAGGATTGCTACCCGCCTTACACGATACTCTGCCGGCAATACAGATTGGCAGACTGCAAAAGTAAATACCGATTGGCAGGAACAGTCTTTTCAACGGGCACCTCTCTCGCAATATGACCTGAATTTTTCCGGTGGCACCGAGAAGACAAAATTTTATATATCGGGGCAATACCTTGATCAAACAGGTATCATTGTAAGGAATAGGTTCAAACGTTATTCAGCAAGATTTAATGTGGATCACCAGATGAAAGATTGGTTAACCATTGGTATTAACCTGAGCTTTGCCAAAACGAACAATTTCCGTGTTTCGAATGATAATGCTTTTTCTACCCCTTTGCAGATTGTGGCTTTATCGCCGATTACTCCTTTGATTGATCCAAGGACAAACTTGGCAAGTGGGGCATTGGATCTGGCAACGGGTAACCCCAACACTAATTATCCTGTTTATTATAATCCTTTGCTAAGTGTATTGGATGCAAGCTATACAACCTCTGTAAACAGAACTTTCGGAACGACTTATGGGAAAGTTACTTTCTCAAAAGATTTATATTTCAGGACAGAGTTTGGTATTGACCAGTTAAACCAGGTAGAAGAAAGTTATAGTGGTAAACTTACCGCACGTAATTCTGGTGTACCCAATGGAAGCGGTGCATATAGAACAACCCAGGTATTGAATTTAACTACCAATAACTATTTTAATTATAAAAAAACATTTGCTGTAAAACACGATGTTGATGTATTGCTGGGAACAAGTTATACAAGCAGACAATTCGATTTCAGCAGTGCAACAGGGGAACAGTTTCCGAGCGACTCTTACCAGAAACTCGTTAATGCTGCTTCTAAAACAGGGGCCAGTTCTTCTTCTACATCCAGTACCCTGTTATCTTATTTTTCACGTATCGGATACAAATACAATGACAGATACCTGCTAAACCTTACAGGCCGTATAGATGGGTCATCAAGATTTGGTTCGAATCATAAATACGGAACTTTCTTTGGTGTTTCAGCTGCATGGATAGTTACAGATGAAGCGTTTTTGAATAATGTAAAATGGTTAAAAACATTAAAAATAAAAGCTGGTTATGCAGGTACTGGTAACGATAGGATCGGTGATTTTTCTGCAAGAGGATTGTATTCAGGAAATGCTGCTTATGGCCTCCAGGCCGGACAACACCCAACGCAGCTTGCGAATCCGAATTTGAAGTGGGAGATTACATATGGTTCAGATATCGGCATTGAAGCAGCCCTTTTTAATAACCGGGTTACCATTGAAGTGGATTACTACGAAAAAAATACAAGTGATCTGTTATTGAACAAAGAAATTCCGGGTACCAGTGGATTTTCAATACAAACACAAAATGTAGGTAAGCTGAAAAACTCAGGTATTGAAGTAAGCCTGAATACAGTGAATGTTCGCAATAAGAATTTTTCATGGACAAGTAATTTCAACTTCAGTGCCAATAAAAACAGGATTACATTCCTGAACGGACAGGTACTGGGTGGGGGTGTGAACAAAGCCAAAGAAGGAGAACCATTGGGTGTTTTCTATGCAAGGGAATTTGCAGGAGCTGATCCTGCAAATGGGAATGCTTTGTATTACAAAAATTCACCCAAAGCTGATGGGTCTCTTGACCGTACAACTACCAATGATTATAACGCAGCTACAGATGTAAAAATAGGTGACCCAAATCCGAAATTCATTTATGGCTTTGGTAATACCATGAGTTATAAAGGTCTTGACCTGGATATTTTATTACAGGGGGTAGCCGGTAATGATATTTACAATGGGGGTGGTCAGTATATGTCGGCCAGTGGCAGTAATGGATATGATAACCAGACCACCGATCAGCTGGCTGCATGGAAAAAACCCGGGGATATTACCAATGTGCCGGAAGCCAGGCTCTTTTATTCCAATGGTACAGACCCATCGAGCAGATTTATTTCTAAAGGTTCTTACCTGAGGGTAAAAGCAGTTACGTTAGGGTATAATCTGTCTTCTGCTATTTTAAGAAAATTAAAAATTGAAAGATTCCGGGTGTACGTAAGGGCCCAGAATTTATTTACGATTACTAAATACAAAGGTTGGGATCCGGAAGTAAATGCTGATTACCAGGCATCCAATATTAACCAGGGTGTGGATTTTTATTCTGCCCCACAGTTAAAAACCATCGTATTTGGAATAAACATCGGACTGTAATTTTTATTAATCAATTTTAATTCTTTTGAAATGAAAAATATATTTTTTAAAATACTGATAGGTGTCGGGATAGTAACTGTCATCAGTTGTAATAAAAGCCTTGATACCAAGCCTACGCAAAGCATTGACCAGACTGTTGCGTTGAATACAAGCAGCGATGTATTGGTTGCTTTAACCGGTGCATACGCAGACCTGGGAACCGCTACTTTTTATGGCGGTTATCCTTTTATCGCGTCTGAACTTCTGGCTAACTCCGGCGAACTTAACTGGAGTGGTACTTTTCAACAGTTTACACAAATCAATAACAAAACGATTCCTGTTGATAATTCATTTGTAGCCAATACCTGGCTCTCAGGTTATACAACTATCAATGATGTAAATAACGTGCTCTCTGCATTAGCGGTTGTGGAACCTGGCAAGGTTGACAGGGTAGAAGGAGAAGCAAAATTTATTCGTGCCACTGTATTATTTGACCTGGTAAGGTTGTATGCTAAAAGCTGGAATGATGGCGATCCTGCTTCCAATGATGGTGTTCCCATCGTACTTACACCTACCCTTAGCATCACTGCAGACAACCAGGTTACAAGGAGTAAAGTAGCAGATGTATATGCCCAGATATTAAAAGATCTTACTGATGCAGAAGCCAAGCTGCCTGTGAAGAACGGTTTTTTTGCCAGTAAAGTAACTGCAGCCTCTCTCGCAGCCAGGGTATACCTTCAAAAAGCCGATTATGCCAATGCTGCCAATGCTGCGAACAGGGCTATCTCAATGGCTCCGGCGGGAGGATTTTCTTTAAAAACCGCTTATGCAGATGCGTTTCCGAATAATGTATCCGCCAATACTACCGAAGATATTTTTGCCATGCAGGTTACCCCAAGCTCCGGAAATAACAGTTTCCAGACTTTCTTTTCTGCAAACAGCCGGGGTGATATTCAGATTAACAATGCACATACAGCATTATATGAATCAGGAGATGCCCGGTTAGGCCTGTTTTATAATTCCGGTGGTTCGAGGTATACCGGTAAGTTCGATTATCTCTATGGTAATGTACACATCATCCGTTTGGCTGAAATGTATCTGGTACGCGCAGAAGCTAACTTCAGGGCTGGTACCAGCGTGGGGGATAGCCCGATGAACGATGTAAACGTGATCAGGACTAGGGCTAAGTTACCACCCCTAACGATTGCACAGGTAATCCTGGCGGCCATCCTCAAAGAAAGGAAACTTGAACTGGCTTTTGAAGGCGCAGCTTTGCATGATATTAAAAGAACGCAGGGTGCAGTCGCTGCTTTTCCATGGAATTCACCAAAGCTTGTGTACCCAATCCCGGCTCGCGAAATCAGGGCGAATCCAAACCTGACACAAAACGCAGGCTATTAATTGATCCGATCGTCTGGTCTATATCTTCAAACCAACTATGGCCTATTCGTCATAGTTGGTTTTTTTATGCGTTACTATTTTCAATAAATTACTGAACAAATAATTACAGAATATGAGAAAAATCATCGTTTACTGCTTGCTAACGGGTATGTCATTTTGCTCTGTTGCACAAAACAATCTCCCATCTGCTACCCCACCGGCATTGAAGCGCATCACATCTTCCGACCTGAAAAAGGATATGTATGATTTAGCCGACGCTCATTTCAGGGGGCGATCAGCAGGTACCTTAGATGAGTTAAAAGCATCAGTATGGCTGGCTGATAAATTCAGGGAGATAGGCTTAACGCCCGCCGGTGATGATGGAACCTACCTGCAGTTTTTCAGTATGTGGCGAAACAGGGTTGCAGCTACATCGAATATCTCTATCAATAACCAGCCACTCCAACTATGGAATGAAGTGGCCATATCGCAAATGGCCCCAAAAAATATAGAAGCCCCCGTGTTATATCTTGGCAATGCTGCCGATATTAATTTTGCTAATATCGACGTAAAGGGAAAAGTAGTAGCCCTTGAAGCTAATGCAACCGGTATCAACCAGGATGTTTCTTTACCCACCTGGCGCTATAGCCGGAGTGTGATGACAAAATATGGCGCACAACTGATTAACAAAGGAGTTGCTGCCATTATATTTATTGCAGATGCAGTAGCTGAAAAAAGTTGGGCAGATGCAGTCGAAAATTTTAAAAGAGGCACTTACGATATTGAGGGCGGCCCTAACACTTTTGTTACTACCACTGTTCCTGTTTTATGGGTACACAATTCACTTAAATCTTTATTGCAACAAAACAATGCAAAGCTTACTGCAAATATCATTATTGAAAGATTCGAGTATCCCTCTGTAAATATCATCGGGAAAATTAATGGCACTGATAAAGAGCTTGCAAAAGAATATGTATTGTACAGCGGCCATCAGGATGCCCATGGGGTAAGAAATACGGTTAAAGGGGACAGTGTTTTTTACGGCGCAGATGATAATGCCAGCGTAGATGTGGCTATGCTGGCCATTGCCAGGGCATTCAAAAAAAATCCGGGAAAGAGGTCTGTGATTTTTGTTATACATGGGGCCGAAGAAAGGGGATTATTAGGCTCGAGGTGGTATGTTGCCAATCCAACGATTCCTCAAAAAAGTATTATGGCTGTTTTAAACGGGGATATGATTGGCAGAAATAATCCTGATAGCGCAGCACTACTTGGTGTATACCCACCACATAGAAACTCACTCGAGTTGGTGAACATGGCTTTGGGTGCCAATAAGGAAGGGCCAAAATTTAAGTTAGATACCTTGTGGGATAAAACCACCCACGTGGAAGGATGGTATTTCAGAAGCGACCATTTGCCTTATGCAAGGGCCGGCATTCCTTCTTTAATGTATAGCACTTTACTGCATCCTGATTACCATACTCCCCAGGATAATGCAGCAAATATTGATATCGCCAAACTAAAAAAAATGACGGAATGGATGTACAGGACAGGTTGGAAAGTTGCCAATGCCCCTAAACGACCGGCTCTTGATCTGAATTTTAAATTAGAAAGGTAAGAATGATACCGGCCGGTATTTGTTGAATTTACGGTAGAAAGTGCCTGTATTGTTTTGTAGCATTTATACATTAAACGATCTGGAAAATTATAATAGGCGCATATATCTTGCAGCATTTAAAAGATCTGTATGCAAATAATACATCGCATGCAAAACAAACGTAATGCAAAGGTTATTTCTTATGCCTTTACTAACAGAATGTTCCGCTAAATAGTGTTTACGATGCGATCGAGAACCTGCTGGATGAAAAGGCTGCACAGAAAAAATAGGAGAGCAGGAATGGGATCGGATTTATTAAATAAGTAACACCCTTTTACACCGTTGCCTATCGCAAATATGGGTAGTAGAAAATTCCCGCTAACCAAGATCATAAACTAACCTAAAAAGCATAATTTTAAAACGTACCTACTACTTAGCAGGTACTTCCACTTTTTTATACCTCCCATATGAAATACCTTTGCCTGCCCTTCATCATTCTCTTGTGCTGCTCACTTGTTTCAGCCCAGGTTAGATTACCGAAAATTTTTGGCGACAGTATGGTGCTGCAACGTGATCAACCGATTCCGGTATGGGGGTGGGCAAGTAAGAATGAAAAAATTACGGTACGATTTAAAAAACAGGTACAAAACGCGGTCGCAGATGAGGATGGTAAATGGAAATTGAAACTGTCTGCGGAACCCGCCGGTGGGCCATACTCATTAATCATCCAAGGAAAGAATACCCTAAGGATAAGCAATATTTTGGTAGGAGAGGTATGGGTTTGTTCGGGCCAATCAAATATGGAATTCCTGGTAAATGGCGTAACGAATGCCGCGGCCGAGATCCGGCAATCCAATAATCCTGATATCCGTCATATACTCATACCCAAAGCCATTTCGGGCGAACCCAAAGAAGATTTTGCTGGTAATGCCAACTGGAAAGCCGCTTCACCCGCCAATACCGGGAACTTTACTGCGGTCGGATATTTTTTTGCACAAGAACTATATAAACAATTGCATGTTCCCATTGGCCTGATTCATTCTTCATGGGGTGGTACTGATGTGGAAACATGGACAAGCCATGAAGCATTTGAACAAAGTGATGAGTTCAAACATATGATCAATAATATATCCCGGGTTTCGCTGGATTCCATTGCACAGAAACGCAAAGCCGAGATGATTGCAAAATTGCAATTACTTCAGGGCGGTCTCCCTGTACAAGGCGCTATTGCTGCCTGGAAAGAGCCGGGGTTTGATAACAGTAATTGGCAGAAGATGACCGTCCCCGGACTTTGGGAGCAACAGAACTTAGAAAATTTTGATGGTATTGTATGGTTTCGAAAAACGATCAATCTTTCATCGGCAGATGCCGGAAAGGCAGCCGAACTTTATTTAGGAATGATAGACGATAATGATATAACCTATGTAAATGGCGTGAAAATAGGCACAACCAACGGATACAATGTGAAACGTGTTTACAAGATCCCCGCAGGTATTTTAAAGGAAGGGAATAACAGTATTGCTGTAAGGGTGAATGATACCGGTGGCGGTGGCGGAATATATGGCGATGCTGCTGATGTGAAAATAGTTCTTGCTGGCAATGCATCCTTTCTTGCAGGCGAGTGGGCATATAGGGTTGAATCGGCACATGACGGTTCAACATCCATTAATCCTAATGCTTATCCATCATTATTATACAATGCCATGATACAGCCCCTGGTTAACTTTGGTATTAAAGGTGCTATCTGGTACCAGGGCGAAAATAATGCGGGCCGCGCTTATCAATACCGTACTGCCTTTCCGCTCATGATTACTGATTGGCGGAAAAACTGGAGACAGGGTGATTTTCCTTTTTATTTTGTACAACTTGCCGGCTTTAATTCGGGTAATGGAAACAGTATAAATGGAAGCACCTGGGCCGAATTGCGGGAAGCGCAAACATTAACACTCTCTTTGCCTAATACAGGTATGGCAGTAACCACAGATATTGGTGAATCAAAAGACATCCATCCAAAAAACAAACAGGATGTTGGTAAACGCCTGGCATTAGTAGCACTTGACCATACTTATGGGAAAAAGAATGTGTACAGCGGCCCGGTTTTTCAATCAATGAAAACAAAAGCCGATAAAATCCGTATCAGTTTTAATCATGCAGGTGCCGGGTTAGCAATAAAGAAGTCAGATCACATTATTAAAGGTTTTGAAATAGCAGGAGCAGATCAACATTTTTATCCTGCCAAAGCCATCATGGAAGGAAACGAGGTTATTGTTTCTGCGGAGGCTGTGCCTGAACCGGTAGCAGTCCGCTACGCATGGGCAGACGATACAGGCTATGTAAACCTTTATAATAAAGAGGGCCTTCCTGCCGTGCCCTTCCGCACTGATCAGTGGAACACTATAACGTTAAAAGCAAAATATTCCCTTAAATGAACTGATAAAAGATGGGGTTTGAGTAAAGAAATACCCGTATTCAGTCACTCTTTATTAACCGTGAATAGCCATGATGCAGCTGGCATGGTTGTTTAACCATACAGAGAAAACATCCATGTATGGAACCTACTTTTTTTAATGTTGTTATTTTTCTGTTACCTGCTTTGGCAATCATATTCTTCTTAGTCAAACATACACATACAGATGAGCGGACTGCTTATCATAATACGTATAAGAATTACCGTAAGACACGAATGGATAAGCCTGTTGTATAGGAAGGAAAAGTCTTCAGAATTCACTTAAAATACTATCTTCAGGTATTCGATTGCTTTTAATACAGGATACTATGAAATACCCAAATTGTTGGTATGCCAGCATTTTTTGTTGTTTAACTTTTATTAGCTGCGGAAAAGGAAGTAGTGGAACTTCTTCAGCTACACCTGTAACACCCTCAAACCCTTCTATCCCAGCGGCCGACAAGCCATATCAATTAGTGTGGTCAGATGAATTTAATACAGACGGCATGCCGGATACTTCTAAATGGAGTTATGATGTTGGCGGCAATGGATGGGGTAATAATGAACTGCAATATTATACCAATGCAAGGCCCGAAAATGCTCGTATCTCAAATGGCAATCTCATTATTGAAGCAAGAAAAGAAAGTTTTGGCGGAAGATATTATACCTCAGCAAGGCTGCTTACCAAAAACAAAGCGCAATGGACGTACGGAAAATTTGAAATAAAGGCAAAGATACCCAGAGGGCGTGGTACCTGGCCCGCGATCTGGTTACTTTCGGCCCATACCCCTTTACAATGGCCCGACGATGGTGAACTGGATATAATGGAAGAAGTGGGCTTTACCCCCAATGTTATTTACGGTACGGCTCACAACAAGTTATATAACGGGGCTAATGGAAAACAAAAAGGCAGTAGTAAAATGGTTGCAGATGCTCAGGATTCATTTCATGTATATAGATTGGAATGGACGGACAGCCAGGTGATATGGTCTATAGATAATGATACTTATTTTTCTTACCCTAATCCGGGTAATGGAACAGATTCCTGGCCATACCTGAAAGATTTTTTTATGATCCTCAATGTGGCCATCGGTGGCAACTGGGGAGGAATACAAGGCGTAGATGATTCTATTTTCCCGCAAAGTATGTTGGTGGATTATGTACGGGTATATCAAAAAAAATAAACAGCTCTTCTCTGTTATAACTGTTTAATTTTTCTTTTTGGATTGTACAACGGTTTCATCAATTACATTTAATAATGAACCCGATCCTTCCGCATCCTGCAATATCTGCCAGATCATAATACCACCCGCTTTTTGCAAAGCGAGTCTCGTTTTCTTTTTTATAGTTCCCTTCCCATTATAAAAAATAATCGATCCCTCGTTTACAAATACTGAATCTTTTTCTTCAGCACCGGGAAAACTGCTAATGATGTCTGCATAACGCCATGCCGGAGTGGTGTCTTTCCCAAACTGATATCCGTAAAAAGGAACCCCGAGAATGATCTTCTTTTTTGAAAGCCCCCTTGTTTGGGTCCAGAAACGGATATCTTCTTCAGCCATGGTAAAAGGGGAATGTGGACCGGGGTTATGAGGTGTCCACGGCCCGGTTTTATCATATGACATGATATTTACAAAGTCTAAGAGGGAAAGGGCCTTGCTGGTAATTTTGGGAGAGTATGCGGTAGCCACAGCTGCCGTTAACAGTTTCTTCTCACGCTTTAATAAATAGGATAATCCGCTGATGAAAGATGTGTAATGTTCATCAATCGAATTTCCTTCAAGATCAACATCCAGGCCATCCAGTTGATGTTCTGTAATAATTCTCACAATATTTTCGGTTATATAGCCCCTGTTTGCATCATTTAATAGCTTTGAATAATACCCGGGTGCATTTCCCCCGGCGATGGATATTAATACTTTCACATTGTTTATATGTGCTTTTGCTACAATTAAATCTACTGCTGCCGGAACAAGGAAATTTCCGGAAGAATCGGGGTTAAGAAAAGCCAAGTTCAGGTGTGTGAGTTTCCCGAAAGAGATTTTATGTATATCTGCCTCCCTTATGTAATTAACCGGTAAATAGCCCACCACTTTTGGCTGAGCAAATAATGGTTGCACAAATGAAAAGATAAGACCATATACTATTCCTCTAAATAGCTTCATAGTTTTCATATTAGTAAAATTATATGATTATGATGAATTTCTGCCGTAGTAAAACCATAAGCATTAATGGTACGTGGTGTTTGAACTACAATATTTCCTTCGGTATCCTACATGCTTATTATGTTTATTGTTAGCATCCCCTTGTTTCTAATTACTGTTATTTGTAGGGATATAACTAGCATGAAACCCTATCGTTACCTTGCCCTTTTTTGCCTGCAATTGCTATCTGGCACCGTCATGTCGCAACCCCAGCAATTACAATTCTCGCATCTCGATAGGGATGCAGGCCTGTCACAAAGTAATGTTACCTGTATTTTACAGGATAGCAGGGGTTTTATGTGGTTTGGTACACGGGATGGCCTGAATAAGTACGACGGCTACCAGTTTACAGTATATAAAAACAAGGCAGGCGATACAAACAGCATCAGTAATAATTTTATTACAGGTATTATAGAAGATTCCAAAGGAGCCCTTTGGATTAGCACCTGGGGTGGTGGACTGAACCGGTTTGACAGAGAAAAAAACAGCTTTACCCATTACCGCCACAATCAAAAACAGGCAAACAGTATTTCAGAAGATTTTGTCAAATCTGTTACAGAAGATAGTGAGGGAATTTTATGGATAGGTACACAAACACGGGGGGTAAACTTATTCAATAGACAAACCGGAAATTTTAGCAATTATGTTCATGAAAGTAACAGTTCGCAAAGTCTTAGTGACAATGAAGTGAATGCAGTTTTTGAAGATTCGCATAAGCAGGTTTGGTTAGCTACAGGCAACGGTGGGTTGAACCGGTTTGACCGAAAGACGAAAATATTTACGGCATTTCGTAACGATGACAAAAAGAGTACATCTTTAGCCAGTAATAAAATACTGAATATTTTTGAAGACCATCAACATCGCTTATGGATCTGTACACGTGGCGGAGGTATGGATCTGTTTGATAGCAAAACTGAAGTATTCCGTCATTTTAAAAATGACCCGCGCAACAAGAACAGCCTCGCACATAATGTTGTTTTTTCCGTAACAGAGGATAACAATAAAAACCTTTGGATCGGCACCGAAAATGGAGGGCTCAGCATTTTTAATATTGAGAAAGAAACATTTAATAATTACCGGCATGATGATATTGATAAAAATAGCCTAACCAATAATTCCATTGATTGCGTATATAAAGATGCATATGGCAATATGTGGATGGGTACATATAGTGGCGGTATAAATATGTATAGTAAGGATGCGAATAAGTTTACGCATTATAAACACACGTCGGACCCCAATAGCCTGAGTAATAATAATGTGTTGAACCTGCAGGAGGATTCAAAAGGTAATCTATGGGTGGCTACCGATGGTGGCGGGCTTAATCTGTTTAATCGGTTAACAGGTATTTTTACACATTTCGTTCATGATCCTTCCAATAAAAACAGTATTGGTGGTAACTATGTACTAAGTGTTCAGGAAGACAGTAAAGAAAATATATGGATGGGTACCTGGGGAGATGGGGTAACCGTCATCAACAAATCACATAACGCATTCACTCATTTTAAGAGTAACCCTGCCGACAGCTTCAGCCTGAGTGGAAATAATGCATATGCAATTGTAAAAGATAAGGATAATGATATTTGGGTGGGTACCTATGGAGGAGGATTGAACTTATTTGATTCAAAAAAGAACGGTTTTATACATTATAAAAACAGTAGTGATAACCTCAATAGCCTTAGCAGTAATAATATTGCCACCCTTTTCAGCGATAGCAAAGGGTTCTTATGGATTGGTACTGATGATAATGGATTAACCCGGTTTGACAAGAAAAAAAATTCTTTTACCCGGTTCGTTCATGACGGTAATAAAAACAGTCTTAGTAATAATTCCATCAATTGTATTTTTGAAGATAGCAAAGGAAATATATGGATTGGTACAGCGGGGGGATTGAATTATTTAGATACACAAACCAATCATTTCACCGTATGGTTAACCAAAGATGGCCTACCCAATGATATTATTTTTGGTATACAGGAAGATAGCAAAGGAAACCTTTGGCTTAGCACCAATAAGGGCATAGCCCGTTTTAACCCTACCACCCATGTGTGCAAGGATTTTTATGTTGCCGAGGGCTTGCAATCAGACGAGTTCAAAGCGCATTCATCTGTTACCACACGCAGGGGCGTTATGTATTTTGGCGGAGTTAACGGGTTTAATGAATTCATGCCTGATAACATTAAAGAGAACAGGTTTGATGCTCCATTGGTAATTACAAAATTCCAGGTATTTAACCAGGATGTTCCGGTTGCAAAAGATGATAAGGACCCCTCGCCACTTAAAAAAGATATTACCGAAACCAGGGAGATAAGCCTGGCATATAAAAATTCGGTTATTTCATTTGAGTTTGCTTCTTTAAACTATACGAATCCGGAAACAAAACAATATTCATATATGCTGGAAGGGTTCGACAAGAACTGGAACAGTATCGGTAGCAGGCGTATGGCTACCTATACAAACCTGGATCCGGGAAAATATGTTTTCAAAGTCCGTGGCCTTACTAATGATGGAAGCCCATCATCCCGGATCGTAAGTATTAACCTGAACATTATTCCACCATTCTGGCTCAGCTGGTGGTTTAAACTAATGGTAGCAATAAGCGTTATTGGCAGTGTAATTGGATTTTACCGGTATCGGATTAATACCATCAACACCCAAAAAAATAAATTGGAAAAACAGGTTCAGGAGAGAACGGAAAGGCTGGCGTTGTTAACGGAGGAAGAAAAACGGGCCCGGCACGAAGCAGAAGAAGCCAACAAGGCAAAAAGTGCGTTTCTGGCAATCATGAGTCACGAAATACGAACACCAATGAATGGTGTCATTGGTATGGCTTCTTTACTTTCGCAAACACAACTTACAGCAGAACAAAAAGAATATACTGATACTATACGCAGTTGTGGGGATGGCCTGATGCATGTGATCAATGATATTCTGGATTATTCTAAAATTGGCTCAGGCAATATGGAGTTAGAACAAAACGATTTTGACCTGCGAAACTGTATTGAAGAAGCACTGGATGTATTTGCCGCGAAAGCCTCGCAACTCGGACTTGATCTGGTGTATCAGATTGATGCAGGTATTCCTTCGCAAATTATAGGTGACCAACTGCGCTTGCGGCAGGTATTATTGAACCTTTTGAGCAATGCGATAAAATTTACCGAAAAGGGAGAAATTTTTTTAGGAGTGCACCTGCTGAACACAGAACCAGATGGCCAGTTGAAATTGTGCTTTGAAGTGAAGGATACAGGCATAGGCATAGACCCAGCTAAAATGGACCGGTTATTTAAATCATTTTCCCAGGTAGATTCATCTACCACTAGAAAATATGGCGGTACTGGGTTAGGATTGGCTATCTCGGAAAAAATAATTACACTGATGGGCGGAAGTATTAAAGTAGAAAGCAAACCACAGGAAGGCTCAACTTTTGCTTTTACTATCCTTACTAAAACCGGCGTAAATACTTTAACTACGTATGTTCATTATAATATGGAAGGATTGGAAGGAAAATATATATTGGTAGTTGATGATAATCTTACTAACAGGAATATATTAAAAACACAATTGGAACTGTGGAAATTTTTACCCATATTAGCAAATTCAGGAGAAGAAGCGCTAAGAATCATGTCACATCACCGGCCATTTGACCTGGTAATTACCGATATGCAAATGCCTGGGATGGATGGGATTGAATTAGGAAGATTGATTAATGAAAAATTTCCTAATATCCCCATTATTCTGTTAAGCTCATTGGGAGATGAGCATAAAGATGCTTATAAAGATATTTTTATTTCTGTGCTCACAAAACCTATTAAACAGCATATTTTAAATACACATGTAACAAATAGCCTGCGTAAACATGCAAAACCTTTCTCAAGAGTAAATAAACCGCGTGAGGAACAAAAAATATCAGCTGATATGGCCCAGGAAAACCCTTTGAGTATTTTGGTGGCAGAAGATAACCAGGTTAATCAACGGATCATTATACATATGCTTGCAAAAATGGGCTATCAGGCGGATATTGTACAAAATGGCCAGGAAGCGGTAGATGCGGTACATCAAAAAATATATAACCTGGTGCTAATGGATGTGCAAATGCCCGAGTTGGATGGATTGGAAGCAACAAAGATGATTCGTCAACAGCTGGAGAAGCAACCATATATTATTGCTATGACAGCTAATGCCATGCAGGGCGACAGGGAGGAATGCCTGGCCGCAGGGATGGATGATTACATAAGTAAACCCATTAATCTGACTGACCTGAAAAATGTATTGGCAAAACTATCCGTATAGAAATCTTTTTTGGAACCTGGCTCGTAAATAAATGAAATATTGTAAAATATTCCAACGACCAGTTCTGTAGAAATTAGGGGTGTCAAGGGGATATGGAATGATTTTTTGTTAAATAATCGCTGATAATCTTTTTCGGTAGCCTTTTCTGTTTTTAATCCCGCTTTAGGTGTAAAATCTGTGATTTATATAACTTATTCTATAACAATAAGCCGGATAAAGGAGGAAGTTTTACCCTTGCAAAAAAATCTGGCACGCTTTTTTGATATATAAGTCTAAATGATTTAAAACAAAACGTATGATTATGAAAAAGATTTTTTTAGCCGTTACCATTGCTGCACTTTTTGCAGCCTGTAATGGGAAACCAAAAGAAACCGTTGTTCTAGTAGATACTACAGCTATTAAACAAAAAGCTATTTCCGACGAACAGGCACGTGTTAAAGCTGAAAGGGATAGAAAAAATGATGAAGCAGCAGCAAGAAGACGCGCTGAAAACAGGAATAACAGTAATAGTGCAAATAATAATACCGGTACCAGTGTAACGCCTGCAAGTTCAGGATCTGGCGGAGCAACGGAAGCGCCTGCAAGAAGGGGTATGAGTTCTGCTGCCAAAGGAACATTAATTGGAGC
>JANXUL010000133.1 GCA_025356235.1 Bacteroidota bacterium | reverse complement strand
CTTTGGTGTTGGTAACTATTAAGGTTATATCTTTTGTGGAAGGAACTGCATACGTATATTTTGGATTTTTGCTGAGGGAAGTATCGGCATCTGTTGAGGTATCTCCAAAATTCCATCGCCAACTGTTAACAGTGCCATATTTTGAGGTGGTGGCGTCGTTAAATTGAAAAGGGTTCAAATAGCAGCCACCTGCAATGGTGAAAGCGGGTTTAAAACCGGGATACACGAATACGATTGTGCTGTCTTCCCCAACACATCCATTTGGCCCTGTAACGGTAAGCTTTGCCGTATAACGACCTGTATCACTATAAGTATGATCAAATACGGCATTGGTGGATATATTAACGATGGAAGCAGGATCAGTAAACGCCCAGAGATAAGAGGTAATGGCTGCCGAAGTGGACTGGTTCTCAAAATGCACCATAAAATCATTGCATTGGATAATCTTATCGGGTAATACAGCTTCAATAAAATCGCAGTTCTGTACTTTTAAAATAAAATCTTTCCTGTGTTCTGTAAAAGGCTTACCGTTTCTCCATTCGGTAATACAAACATTGACAACATATTGGCCTTCGGGTGGCGCTATCCCGCTGATAATACCTGTACCAGGGTTGATTTTTACACCCGCCCCCAAAGGAAAATTTCCGTTATACGGCGATGCATAAGGTAAACTAATAAGGCTAAGGGCTGCATTAGGAGCCGCATTATTGCTGCCACTACCCGAGGTATAGGCATCACAAAAAGAATAAGTAAGCGAATCTCCATCTGCATCAGCTGCCCCAAAATCGAGTTTGAATGATTTATTGGCACATACAAGTGCTGTATCCCTTACAAAAAACTGCGGGCTGCTGTTATGGCCTGAAGGAAGCGTGAAGGTTCCCGGTATTTTGGTTACATAATTACTGCCTACACTTAAAGGTTGAGAGAGGTTAGAAATCCTGTCAACACGGCAACAGCCAATTCTCGATAAAGTATATCCGTCCCTACTATTATTTAAAGTAATGGTAGATGAATACATGGCCATCTCATAACATACCTTAACAGAACCTACCAGGCAGGGGAAATTACTGGTATTAAGAGATATGGTTGTTACAGGTGTTGTAAGTGGTAAGGGTAAACTGCTCACCAAAATATCATTGGCATAAATACCTACAGTTACCGGTTCATTCTGTAACAAAGGGCCCGATGAGGCACAATCTCTGAACAATCGTAATGTAATGCGGTACATACTGGTTCCAGGGGCCGAACCATCACCAAGGTATTCGTAAAATAATTCACCACCCGCCACATGCCTTGCTGTTGCCGGTAAAGAATACATAAATAAAAAAAATATGAAGAAGTATTTCTTCATAAGTCGGGGGTTATTATCTGTGGATAAAAGCCAATATAAACCGGTTCACTTGTTCTGGGGCTTCCCACATTCCCATGTGCCCCACATCCTGTAACACATGAATATACGATTTATCAGGTAGGGAAGTTTGCTGCAGTATTTCTTCTAGAGGCACTGCCACATCTTCTGTACCAATTACGAATAGAACAGGTAGCGGGTTGCTTCGTAAAACTGCTGTTCTGTCGGGGCGCATCATCATGGCAAGATAGTATTGCTGCAAAGCTTGTTTGGTAAAGCCGGCAGCCGCATTAATAAGGCTATCTACTTTTGCATATTGACATTTTTTGAATATGGCCCCAAATAAATTAGGGATGGTATTTTTTAAAAAAGCATGTGCGCCATATTGTGCAATTGTAACAATACTCCGTTCGCGGTTTTTCTTTTTCTCTTCACTATCTGCATAAGCGGTTGAATGAACCAGGCCAAAACCACTCAGCATGGAAGGATATTTTTCCGCAAAAGCCAAACTAATATAACCACCCATACTGTGCCCCAGCATGGTACAACAAGCAATATTTTCTTCATATAAAATGGCATGGATGCAATCGGCGTAATCATCTATGGAAACAGGGGTTAGGGTTTGGGATTTGGAGTTTGGGGTTGTGTTATTTTCTCCCGTAAACTCCAGGCTATTAACTACAGGCTTCTGACTTAGTATCGATGATTTCCCCGAGCCAGGTAAATCAGGAATAATTAATAAGCAATGTTCTTTTAAAAATAAGATCTGCTGGTCCCATATATGACCGTCTTCCCCAAACCCATGTAGCAATACAACGGGTTCGCCTTTGCCTTCTATTCTGTAAGAAATAACAGAGGTATGGTATATAAAATTCTTTTGCATACTACAGATTTATGCTTTTGCAAGATTTGCAGTTCTTACAAACAATACCAGGGTAATGGGAATGAAAGCAGGATGTAACTGTTGTGGTAACCAATGCCCAAATACCAACAGTAAGCCATATAAGATTGAACTGAGAAGAAAATATTTTTGTAACCAAGACGGTTTTTTCCATATTACAAAAGCGGCAATTATATTGGTAGGTAATGCCCAAAGCAGATTGTAATTAGTAGCGAATGAAGTATGGTCTGTTCCAAACCAGGTAAAGAGTAACAGGCATCCGATCATGCCGGTTATCAATAGTAATAATGAATCTGATACCTGGGTAATTTTTTGCGCCCAATTACTTCGTAAAAATGATATAATGAGGATCATTGCCGAAACAATCGCAAAAACAATAACAGGCCAATTGGTATGGTCGGTACTGCCCGTTTTTTTTGCAATGAGAATGGATTGCTTTTTTAATAAAAGGGTAGTTCCGGAACTGTCGATTCCTTTAAGCAAATAATCCGGCAGGAACATAGATTCGTTAACCGTAACAACTTTATCAGAAGGGCTGCCTAATAAAATATCCATACCCATCTTGGTCCACGACATGCCACCTCTGTCTAAATATTCATGTATCATATCCCTGAAAGAAGTTCCGTTCGGTACCAGTTGTTTATTTACCTGCATGCCGGCATATTTCAGTAAAATATCCTTAACCCGCGATGTACAATTGTCATACAGGAAATCATATTTGTAGTAACGGTTATTACCCATAAGGTTTTTAGCCAGGGCTTCACTAATGACTTGTTTGCTACTGTCATTTAATAATAGTTCCTGTTCAGTAACACTTCTATGGGTTACCTGGTATTCATAGAGGAAGGTTGGCAGGTCTTCTGCCGAGAGAGAGTAGTTTAATTTACCACGAACGAATTTAAAATAGAAATCAGGTTCATTAAAATCGAAATTGCCGTAACCGAAAAAAAGGTCTGTTTTTTTACTACTATCTATAATGCGAATAGCGGTATGGCCAAATAAGGAATACAGTTCATCACCCGGTGCACAGGTAATAATACTAATACGTAAATGCGTTTTTTCGGCCTGTGCGGATAAAATAGTATGGAATGATAAAAAAAGCAGTGTAATAAAAAGGCAGGTTTTTTTCACGAATTTTTCTTTTAATTCTTGCAGATATTATCAGGGCATTTTTTTTGACGAAAGCAAAAAATGAAAAACACCAATCTGCACCTCAGCTTTTTCTAATAAGCACTTCAATATTCATTATTCCTTGTTCAATATTTCCTACATCCTGCTGTAATTCGGCGACTCCTTGGTTATATCCACATCATGCGCATGGCTCTCTTTCATACCGGCATTGGTAATTTTTACAAAGGTAGCCTGTTGTAATGCTTTAATATCTTTTGCACCACAGTATCCCATGCCGGAACGCAGGCCACCAACATACTGGTAAACAATTTCATTTAATGTGCCTTTATAGGCAACCCTTCCTTCAATGCCTTCCGGAACATATTTTTTTACATCATCTTCCACATCCTGAAAATAACGGTCGCCACTTCCCTGGCTCATGGCACCTAAGCTGCCCATGCCCCGGTATTCTTTAAATTTACGGCCTTCATAAATAATCGTTTCACCGGGACTTTCTTCCACACCTGCAAACACGCTGCCCATCATCACCACATTAGCACCTGCGGCTAATGCTTTTACCATATCACCAGTATACCGGATACCTCCATCGGCTATCACAGGAATACCTTTTGCTTTTAATGCTTTGCTCGCCTCCATAATCGCAGTGAGTTGCGGAACACCGGCACCGGCAACGATTCTTGTGGTGCATATTGATCCGGGGCCGATACCTACTTTAACGCAGTTAGCACCTGCATCAGCCAATGCTTTGGCACCGGCAGCAGTGCCTACATTGCCGGCAATGATCTGTAAATGTTTGAAATTTTTCCTGAGTGCTTTTAATGCTTCTATTACCCCTTTACTATGGCCATGGGCACTATCGAGGGTAACAACATCCACACCTACAAATTGAAGTGCGGCCGCCCTTTCCATCAGGTCCTGCGTAATGCCTAATGCGGCACCTACCAGTAACCTTCCCAAATTATCTTTCACCGCATTAGGAAAATTACGGAGTTGTAATATATCACGATAAGTGATCAACCCAATCAGTTTACCCTGCTTGTTTACCACCGGTAACTTTTCGATCTTGTATTGACGTAAAATTTTTTCTGCTTTTTTCAGGTCAGTTCCTTCCGGGGCAATGATGAGGTTTTCTTTCGTCATCACTTCTTTTACTTTCCGGTGTTTATCATGCTCAAAACGAAGGTCCCTGTTTGTAAGTATGCCTACTAATTTTTGTTGCGCATCAACAATCGGTATACCCCCGATCTTATTGTCTTTCATTAATTTCAGCGCATCGCCGATGGTGGCATCTACCAGCAAAGTAATGGGGTCAATGATCATACCACTCTCACTACGTTTCACTTTTCTTACCTGCTCAGCCTGTCGCTCAATGCTCATGTTCTTATGTAAAATACCCAGGCCACCCTGCCTAGCCAATGCAATGGCCAGGTTAGCTTCGGTTACAGTATCCATGGCAGCAGATAACATGGGAATATTTAGCTGGATTTCTTTGGTAAGTTGTGAGCGGATATCCACTTCACGGGGAAGTACAGCACTGAAAGCGGGCATTAACAATACATCATCAAAAGTAAGGCCTTCGCCAAATAACCTTGATTGTGCAGACTTGTTGGGGGAAGAAGTATTTCTTATTGCCATGTGCAAAGATAGCCTATGGGATAAATTCGTTCCAAAACTTTTTCTTAGGTTATTGCAGGCTTGCCAGGCAGTTTTAGTTTGTGAAACGTGAATAGTAAGCGGCAAATTGGCAAAAAAAGGATCTATTCCTGATTCACGACTTAGCATTCGCGTTTCACGAATAGTACTTGCTGTGATATTTAATTACCTTTTTGTGCCGGATTGATAAGAATAAAATTGTCATTATTTTTGTCCGGATGACCAGAATATCACCTGCTGCTGACACCCCTTATTTTAATTTTCAATTTGGTTTACTTTGCTTCAGTAATTTTTTATTCAGTGCCAGTTTTAGCATGATGATCCCTGAATTACCCGGGTTCCTTACCAAATTAGGCGGTGCAGAGTATAAGGGGTTGATCATTGCGCTTTTTACATTAATGGCCGGAATCTCCAGGCCATTCAGTGGTAAATTAACAGACACGGTTGGCCGTGTGCCGGTAATGATATTCGGCTCACTGGTTTGTGTGGTTTGCAGTTTATTATACCCTGTGCTAAGTACCGTAAGCGGATTTTTATTATTACGTTTTTTTCATGGTTTCTCTACCGGCTTCAAGCCTACGGCTACATCTGCTTATGGGGCCGATGTAGTACACGAATCAAGAAGGGGGGAAGCATTGGGTGCACTGGCTATCGGTTATTCACTGGGTTCTTCCATCGGCCCCCTGGCAGGCAGTTACCTGGTAATGAATTATTCTTACAATACCATGTTTTATGTGTCTGCACTTTTTGCATTGGGCTCGGTCAGCATTCTGTATAATATCAAAGAAACCTTAGCTAACCCACAAAAATTTTCTATTAGTTTACTTAAGATCAAACGAACGGAAATTTTTGACAGCAGTTCCGTTAAACCGGCAGTGATTATGTTATTGCTATGTTTTTCTATCGGTTGCGTGCTTACGTTATCACCCGACCTTAGTGAATCGGTGGGTATGCATAACAAAGGTTTTTTTTATGCCTGTTACACAGTGGCTTCTTTGCTGATAAGAATAGTAGCCGGAAAATCTTCCGACAGGTACGGACGGATTATTGTATTGATCTTCTCATCACTTACTATGGTAATAGGTATGGTCTTTTTATCTTTCGCCCATTCTGTTACTATGGTTATTGTGAGTGCCTCTATTCTCGGGTTCAGTGTTGGTATGAACGGTCCAACCATCATGGCATGGACGGTAGATCTTTGCAAACCAGAAAACCGCGGCCGTGCCGTAGCATCTGTTTATATCGCATTGGAATTAGGCATCGGTAGTGGCGCTATTTTTTCCGGCTGGATATATAATAATAAACTCGAAAATTTAGTTTACGCATTTATGCTGCCAGGTGTGCTGGCATTTGTATCCATGGTTTTATTGATCACCTGGCGGCGGCAAAAGAAACCACAAAACTCTTTAATTACCTGATGATCTCCTCTAGAAAAACTTCCCGTACTCTTCTATGAACAAAACTATTCACCGCAGAGACGCAGAGAAGGGAGAGCCAATCGCGGAGTTATTTTTACAGTAATTTATACATCTTGCCTGGCAACGAGTTGATCACATTTTGTAATTCTAAATTCAATATCGCAGCTGCTACACTGCTGCTGCTTAAGCCGCTTTTTAAATACAAACTATCAATTGGCATCGCATCCTGTTCTTTTAAAAGGCTCACTATTATTTTTTCATCCACACTCAAATCAATAAATAGTTCTCTTTGTTTTTTAACCAATTTCTTTTTTTCTTCCCAACCCATTACTTCAATCAATTGTTCGCCACAGGTGAGTAACATGGCTTTGTTTTGCTGAATCAGTTTAAGGCAGCCGCTGCTCTTGCTGTCGGTAAGCTTTCCAGGTATGGCAAACAGGTCGCGGTTGTAATTGTGGGCTAATTCTGCGGTGATCATACTGCCCCCTTTTGTTGCCGTTTCAATAACAATGGTGGCATCCGACATACCTGCCACGATCCTGTTACGCTTGGGGAAATTGTGTTTATCAGGTTTTGTATTTTTTCTAAACTCTGTTAACAAGCCGCCCTGCAGCAACATGTCCTTTGCAAGCCCTTTGTGTTGCGCAGGATATATCGTATCTAATCCATGTGCCAATACGCCAATAGTAGGTAATTGATGTTGTAAAGAAGTTTTATGTGCAATAGCATCAATGCCAAATGCCAGGCCGCTTACAATAACTGCCTGCTGTGTTTGCAGGGATGCAATGAGTAGCTCCGTAACCTGTTTCCCATACTCAGTATGGTTACGGGTTCCGATGATGCTGATGATCTTACTGCTGTTCAGGTTGGTGGTACCCCGGTAGTACAAAAGGGTAGGGGGATCATAACAATGTAATAACCGTTGTGGATAGGCTTTGTCTGTAATAAACAACATTTCAATATGGTGTTTATCTGTAAACAGCAACTCATCATCCACCTCTTTAAAAGCATCCCAGTCTTTCAGGTACTTAGCCCTTATTTCGCCAATGCCCTCAATGGAGGCGAGCTCCTTTTTCTTTGCTTTGAAAACAGCCGATGCATCCCCAAAATATTCTATCAATGATTTGGCACGAACCGGACCTAATTCTGGTATCATTGTCAAAGCAATCCGGTAATACAATTCATCTTTCATTTAAAGGGCACTTATTAAAACAGCCCAATGTCTGAAAAAAATGAAAACAAAAACTGCGTATTTATACCCTATTAGCAAAGATTAATAGGACTTCCGTAATATTTGAATATCGACTAAAGTTGAAGGAAATTTCGAAGTAACATCTTCACTTCCTAATTCAAAATTCCCTTCTTAATATTTTTACAGTCCTGTTACGGTAAATGTTGTCCGTCTGTTTTTCGCCCGGCCTTCTTCTGTATTGTTATCAGCCACCGGCCGGGTTGCCCCATATCCCTTATAACTTAATCGTTTACCATCAACTCCTTTGTTTATTAAATAATTAACAATGGCTTTGGCGCGGTTGATAGAGAGAGTAAGGTTGTCTTCTGTTTTACCAATATTATCCGTATAACCGTTGATCTCTACTTTCAGGGATGGGTTCTCAGTTAATACCTGTATCAGTTTATCCAATTCAATAAATCCGGCCGAAGGCAACAGATATGCGTTATTTGCAAACTGGATATTACTAAAAGTAAAAACAGCATTCATTTCTACCGGTTGTAAATAAATATCTTTTTTATAAACACTGTCGGCCTCTTTTTTACTTAATGCATATAACTCACTGTAAAACAAATAACCTTTCCGGTTAACAGTAAATGTATAATCCTTACCTATGGGTAGGGTAATCAGGTATTCGCCTACCTCATCGGTCTGTACTTTCATCAATACCTGGTTACTGCTGTTATCAGTTAGTTCAACAGAAGAGGGCAATGTTTTATTCGTCTTTTTATCCATCACTTTCCCTTTCACATATAAAGTGCGGTAAGGCCTGATATCTGGACGCAGGTCAAATTTGTAAAGGTCTAATCCACCACGGCTATCGCTTCTGTCGCTTGCATAATAAGCAGTAAGGCCGTCTGCAGATACAGCCAGGCTCGCATCGTTTTCGATGGTGTTAATAGGATAGCCTAAATTTTCCGGCATACCCCATTCGCCATTGGCCTGCTTGCGCAGGATAAAAACATCCGTATTCCCATATCCCGGAAGTCCGTCTGATGTATAATACAAAGTCTGGTTATCCGCATGGATAAAAGGGGTTTTTTCATCACCGGCAGAATTGATCTTTGGCCCCATATTAACGGCAGGTCCCCATTTGCCATTGGGTTGCCGGTAACTTACATACAGGTCGGTGCCACCATAGCCACCAGGCCGGTTGCTGCAGAAATACAAAGCCCTTTTATCAGGACTGAGTGTTGGGCCGGTTTCATAAAAATCTGTATTGATATTAGGACCGAGATTTTGCGGTTCACTCCAGCCATCCGGAGTATAGTATGAAATATAAATATCAAAACTCCTGTGTGGTTGCAGGGAGAGGTCAGCGGCAAACACCATCCATTCCCCATCCTGCGAAACAGACAATGCGCCTTTATTGGTTTCCAGGTTAATATCCCCGTCAATTAATTTCCATTGCCCGAAACCTTTTTTATTTATGCGGCTTTCAATAAAATCTTCCCTTTCAGCATCTGTTCGCCGGGTAAAGACCAATAAGCTATCAGTAACGGTAACAGATGGATAATATTCGGAACGTTCTGTGTTTACACTATCTCCAAGGTTTATGGGCGTGAATGCATAATTTGAATTAGCATGTTGTGCCGCATAAGTTATCGCAAACTCGTAAGTTTTTTTTCGGTACTGTCCGCTTTTGATACTTCGCTCATTCAGTTTGGGATAGGTTAAAAAAATATTTACTGCTGACAGTGCCTCTTCAAATTTTCCCATACCCGCTAAATTGATCGAGTAGGGAAGTTCATAAATGATAAAATAATTGGGGTCCTTGCTCCTGGCTCTTTCATATACCTTAACTGCCTGATCATATTTTTTTAATTGACCAAATGCACCGCCCATGGATAAATAGGCATCTACAAAATTGCTGTCCTCTTTTATGCTTTGCAGTAACAGGGGGATGGCTTCACTCACGGCATCATCTTTTAAAAAGTCTAAAGCTTTATCGTACAGCTTTATTGCTTTCGCACTGATATGTTCAGGGTCATATACCTGCGAAAAACCGGAGAGGGTAATCACTAATGCAATACTTACTAGGAATGGCTTCATATACTTTCTAATGCAGACAAGTTCGGAAAAAACTGAAACGGGGGATTGTTAAAATTTGTGATATACACAAAGCAGGGAGTAAGGAATATCGAATATTGAATACGGAGTTGACGATTTTATTATTTTAACATTTGCAAGGCCTTGTTCAACATACGATAGGAACTAACTTTATTAGGGCACATTAATATATTTATGTAGCTGCAAACTCAGTTCCCATTGCGGATGGGCTTTAATGTAATTAATTAGCAGCGGGGTTATTTCGGCAGCTTTACCCCATTCGGGTTGCAGATATAATTTGCAATCGGAATTAACCAATGCGGCATAGGTTTCTGCCCATTCAAAATCGTGTTTATTATAAACAACCACTTTCAATTCATTCGCGAGCGTAATGATTTCAGGAACAGCTGCCTTGAATTTTTTAGGGGATAAGCAGATCCAGTCCCAGTTGCCGCTCAGCGGAGAAGAACCTGATGTTTCAATATTGGTTTCAAAACCGGCTTCATGCAGTAAATCTGTCAAGGCGTCTAAAGAGTGGAGTAAAGG
>JANXUL010000034.1 GCA_025356235.1 Bacteroidota bacterium | reverse complement strand
CTTTTGTTTTTTGTTGAAACAACGATCCGGTTGTACCATTCTGTTTATTAATTGCCTGCGAATAGCTGCTCAGGAGCACCCCTAAACGATATGGCAACTCCTGCATCGGTTTACCTCCAAAAGAAGGTCGCTCAAAGCAAGTTTTTTCTGTAGCATAAATCATTAAATGAAAATGATTTGGCATTAGGCACCAACATAGTATTTCGCAAACCGGAGAAAGCTGGTTTTTTATTTTCTCCAGAAAGAACCGGTAATTCCTATCACTGAAAAAGACAGGCTGCTTATTATTCCCCCTATTGTATATGTGATATACATTTCCGGATATAAAATGCATAAAGTATGTTTTTGATTCCCGTCGGGATGCTAACGCGGCCTGAAAAGTATGATGGATCTTAATTATAAATGAAGCTCTATGTAAATTTTGGACTTTGGTGTTAGCGTTCAGGTCGCTTTAGCGCCCCGACCGCTAACGTGACAGATGTGCTACCATCATCCTAATCTCACCATAACTAATCTCTTCGGGAAGATTATCCTTTAATAATTTCAGGCTAAGCCTGCCGTATTTAGTTACCGCCGGCTCTATTAATTCCTGTTTATCATATGGCACAAAATCGTTTATATCCAGTTCACCAGTGGTGATGTAATAACTTAAATGTGTTTCAACCGTTGTAACAGCCAAGTGCCTTTCTGCAGCAATGTCTGCAATGGATCTATCCTGGTTATATAATTCTAAACTGATGCGTTTGGTATCTGAGGCCCTTTCGCGGGGCGCACTTGCCTTCTTTGTTTTTTTGGGTTGCTTTAATTCTATTTTTGAAACAAGATTATTCGCATTACAAAAATCCTGCACCAGTTCTAAAAATGGGGCGCCATATTTTTCAATTTTAAATGCGCCGAAACCAGATATCTGCGGTAGATCATTTTTAGCAAGTGGCAGGTAGGTTGACAGATCCAGCAAACTACTATCACTTAAAATAAGATAGGCGGGTACATTCTCTTCATGTGCTATCTGGTTACGCAGTTTTTTTAACTGCTCAAAAAGCTCTTTTTCATACGCATACTGCTGGTATATGACAGGTTCTTTGGTTATTGTTATCTGCACCGGTGCTGATAAGAACACTTTCTCATTTTTAAATAATACCTCATTGCTTTTATCTGTCAACTGGAGTACCGGATACTCACCTTCGCTTTGTTTCAGGTAATGGTAATGCAATAATTCACGGGTATAATGCATCCATTCTTCTTTGGGTTTGTCTTTCCCTATTCCGAATACAGATAGTTTTTTATGTTCTTCACGAATTTTTTCGCTATTGCTGCCTTTTAAAATATCCACTACGTACCGCATACCAAAGCTTTGTTTTATGCGCGATACCGTACTCAGTATTTTTTGTGCTACGATGGTACTATCCTGTAATTCGGGTTTATTCAGGCAGGTATCACAGCCACCACAATAGTCGGGGGCCTGCTCACCAAAATAATTCAGCAGGTATTTTCTCCGGCAGGATTTGGTTTCGCAGAGTTGCACCATCTGGTCTAACTTCTTTAATAAAATCTTCGTTTGTTCGGGGTTATTTTCAACCTGGGCAAAACCGCGGAGTTTCATCACATCGCCCGCACCAAAAAACAAAACAGCTTCGCTATGCAAACCATCACGGCCGGCCCGGCCTGTTTCCTGGTAATAGCCTTCTATGTTTTTAGGCAGGTCGGCATGCACCACAAAGCGCACATTGCTTTTATTAATACCCATGCCAAAAGCAATCGTAGCAACCATGATCCTGATATCATCTTTCAAAAAAAGATCCTGTCTTTCATCCCGCGTATTTTTTTCCAGCCCTGCATGGTAAGCCGCCGCACTAAAACCATCTGACCTCAGGTCTTCTGCTAATTTTTCAGTGGCAGCCCGGCTCAGACAATAAATAATACCACTGTCGTCTTTGTGTTCTTCCAGGTAGTCTACCAGTGCATCATAATATCCCTTTTTAGGTTTGATGTAATAATAAATATTAGGGCGGTTAAAACTATTTTCAAAAACACGATAGTCTACAACATGCAATTGCTGAATGATATCATTTTTTGTTAAGGAATCTGCCGTTGCCGTTAACGCAATAATGGGAATGGTTGGGAATACTTCTTTCAGCTGGCTGAGCACCCTGTACTCCGGCCTGAAATCATGACCCCATTGGCTGATGCAATGCGCTTCATCAATAGCAAATAAGCAAACATTGATTTCCTGTAAGAAACGAAGAAATTGTATTTCGCCACCCACCAGCCTTTCCGGTGCCACATACAACAGTTTCAATTCATTCCTGCGCATTTGCTGCATGATGGCTGATTGTTCGCTGCTGCTTTGTGAGCTGTTGAGAAAAGCGGCTTTCACACCACTCAATACCAATGCATCTACCTGGTCCTTCATCAAAGCTATCAACGGGCTTACTACAATGGTTACGCCCGGCAAACACAAGGCGGGTACCTGGTAACAAAGGCTTTTTCCACCACCGGTGGGCATTAGCACCACTGCGTCTTTACCTTGCAACAAATGCGTTATGATCTCTTCCTGGTTGTGCCTGAAATCTCTGTAGCCAAAAACAGATTCCAATATTTGATGTGGCGCCGCAATGGTGGTCATGTAAGTAGGCCGTTGTCTTTATTAAATAATGTTGCAAGATAAGATGCTGCTGGCTGTGTTTGGAATAGGTATTTATACGTATGATTTAGGAAATTTCACGGTAGGGAATTATAAAGCCGCAGTTTTGCAGATTTTTTAGTAGTCTGTAAACTGCGGCTATTTTTTTTATCACATAATCCTATAACTCCCTCACCCAGATATTCCGGTAGCTCATTGGCTGGCCACCATCAAGGCCATGATCCTGCAATACCAAAGGTTCTCTATCACTATGGGCTGCATATTTAGGTATACCAATCCATTCTGTATGACCTTTAATAGCAACATTATTCTGTACCAGTATGCCATTATGTATAACTGTGATCCTTGCCGGCGATTGTACTTTCCCATCGGAAAAAAATACAGGGGCGGTAAAGATTACATCATAACTCTGCCATTCACCTGGTTTTTTAGAAGCATTTACCAGGGGAATATGTTGTTTGTAAATACTTCCTGCCTGTCCGTTTACATAGGTTGGATTATTGTATGAATCCAGTACCTGCAATTCGTACTGGCCCATAAAAAATATGCCGCTATTACCACGTGTCTGGCTGGCACCGGCAATTACAGAAGGCTCACGCCATTCTATATGTAACTGGCAATTGCCAAAACCTTGCTTGGTGGCAATATTACCTGAACCTTTTACAACAGTGAGTGCACCATCTTTATCTATTTTCCATCCGACCTTACCACCCTTTTCTTTCTCCCACTTGGCTACATCTTTTCCATTGTACAGAACGATTGCATCCGAAGGTGCATCGCTATTGGTTTTACCCGGGGTTACCATTTTAGGAACCGGCTCCCAGAATTCTGTTTTAGCCGCTTCTTTAAAAAGGCTGTCCTGGTTTACTTTATTTTGCGCATTTGTTGTAACCACAAATGCGATGGCTGCTGATAATACAATACTCTTTTTCATATAATTTATTTTACTCCCCCATCTTCACTGAATGAGGCGGAGGAAATGATACATTAGACTTTAGGTAACTGGTATCCGTTATGGTATTCCTTTACTAGGTATTTTTTATTGATGGCTTCATCTGCAAACATCTGGTCTTTGGCATTCCATAGTAATTTCTTGCCGCTACGATAAGCAATATTGCCCATTTGCGAAAAGCAGGCAATATCCGAACCTGCCTGGATAGGACAATGCAGGTCTTTCAGGTTACGCGATTTAACCACATTCACAAAATTTACCCAGTGCTTATCCAGCCCGTTATCAGATGATTTCTGGAAAGGCATGATCACTTTATCTGCATTTTTCTTTTCTTCCAATACCTCCCATCCATTTCTGTTCAATACCAGCGTACCATTGTTTCCGATGAAAGCAATGCCATGATCTTTTCCATAGTTACCATTGCCAATACCCACTGCATGGTCCCAGATAATATTAAAGCCTTCAAATTCATACATAGCCATTAAGGTATCCGGTGTTTCATCTGCAGAATCGGGTTTAGCAAATTTTCCGCCTACCGTTACAATGGATTTGGGATTAGCCACTTTCATACCTATTAAAGCATAATCCAATAAATGTACGCCCCAGTCTGTCATCAAACCACCCGCATAATCCCAGAACCAACGGAAAGTGAAATGAAAACGGTTGGGATTAAACGTGCGGGTAGGTGCGGGACCCAACCACTTAGTATAATCTACACCCGCCGGAACGGGGCCATTGGGTTTTACTTCGAGTGGTTGCTTCCAGTCGAGATAACACCAGACTTTTACGGTGCGGATATTTCCGAGTTTGCCGCTATGCACATAGTCAATTGCATCTGTAAAATGTTGCTGACTCCTTTGCCACTGGCCCGCCTGTACTACTTTATTATAGCGTTGCTGTGCTTTTACCATAGTTCGGCATTCGCCGATGGAGTTTCCCACCGGCTTTTCTACATATATATCTTTACCCGCTTCGCAGGCATGGATCATTTGCAATGCGTGCCAGTGATCGGGTGTACCGATGATCACGGCATCAATATTTTTATTATCTAATAATTTACGGTAATCGCCGTAGGTAGATACTTTAGAACTGTTTACATTCATTTTTCCCAGTTCGCCCATTCTTTTGTCAAGTACATTCTTATCAACATCACATAAGCCAACCAGGTTTACGCCGGGTACTTTTAAGGCCGCAGTTACATCAGACCATCCCATGCCATTTACACCTATGGCGGCAATGTTCAATTGGTCACTGGGTGCTGTCTTGTTTTTAAAATAAGCAAAAGCCTGGTTGTTTACGGAAGAACTTAATAAGCTGCCCCCTGCAACAAAAGCAGAATTCCGGAGAAAATTTCTTCTTGATGGCATATATCGTCAGATTATAAATGAAACCAAAAATTAAGAACTTTTTTTCAGAAGAAAACAATAATCCGGTAAAGGATCACGAAAACGATTTCGAAGCGGGGCCCACTTCAACACTCAAAAATCTTTGTTCAGTATTCGGTATTAAAGAAGTGGCTTACTCATTTTCGATAACCGGACCGTCTTATCCCTTTGTATATTTTCCGTTCCTTCTACCGGGAAATCTTCTGCCTGTAGTTCTATCCGGCGGGTGATATCATTTAAAGAAGACAATCGCTGCACCGTGTAAGGAATGGTATCCAGGCCTGAAACAAATTTGAGTATATACGTATAGATACCAATCAGGTTACCCGCCAAAATGGTTGTGCCTGAAACCGTATTGGTGATAAGCAGTGATATCCCTATCACCACCATCACCATCAATTCCATGATACCGAAATTCCATGCTTCCTGGTCGCTGATGCGTATCTGCCAGTGGCGGAGATTATTAAAGTGTTTAAAGATGGCTTTTTTATCACCTGATGAAATGATGTCTACCTGTTGTTCCAGTTCATCGTTCTTCAACCTGTTCAGGCGTTTCATTCTTTTTCCATATATATAACTGATACCCACCACCGGAAACAGGATGGCCAGGCATAACAAAACCACCGAGCGGTCGTAGAAATACAAAAGTATGATGGACCCGAGAAGATTGTACAAGGCCTCAATCACATATACCAGGTCAAACTCTAAAAAGTCTACAAATTCCCTTGCTAAAGTAGAGTGCGCACTTAATTTAGATACGGCTGATTGATCAATACGGCGTGATAAAAAGCGGGTGACCAATGATGTATAAATAGCCGAATAGGTGCGGGTATCATAACGGTGGCGCATAGTACCGATTATGAGCCATGCCAGGTGCACGCCTGATAAAATAATCAGCCCCCGGTAACTTCCTTTGATCAGGTCGTTCACGGCTTCGCCCAAAAAATAGGGCCGCATCAATGCGCCCAACATCTCCAATGAAAATAATACATACGTAAACACCAGTTGTGTCCGGTGCTTTTGCATCAGCTTTCGTAAAATCTCAAATCTCGACATTTGTTTTCCCTCTTCCTTTTTATATCCTCGCCGGAAGCCGTTTTAACAGTTTCCGTTCGATATATGAACATTTAATGAGTCTTTCTTTGCTTTAATGGGAAGTAAGTAAGACTATCAAACCGAGATAATGTTTAAGACCGGAGCTTAATTTCCCTGGCCGTAACCGAATTGCCCGGCACGCCTGTAACCAGGCCCCTGCAATTGACTGCGCCGCAACGGCATTGAAAAGGCTCCATTCGTTCATCCAGGAAGGATGAATAGTCGAGGGTTAGTTCCTGGCCGGGTGTGATGGCACAAATTGCTATCACATTTAGGCCATCATAGGCTGTATTGGGTTGGCAACTATGGTTTTGTGGAGCCCATGCCGATGGGTCATTATCCCACAACAAAAATACTTCATTGCTAACGGGGTAAGCATATCGGCGGAAGATTTCTTTTTCGGTATCATTCCAGTTATTTTCTACATAGCGGCGGGTGATTAAGCGTTGGGAAAGACCTTCTCCATTAAAAATCAAGTCTTTAGCTTTAATATGCCGGGTAGCGTAAATGCCATAACCGGCTATGGCGTTCCCCTTGATAATATATTTTTTTTGTATGCGTTGATGCCTGGCTATGCCTTCGGCAATCATGTGGCGAAGGAATGCCTCCTGGCCAATACCGTCATATTTTACAATATAATCAGCCGAACCCTCATACCCATCCCTATAAAAAACAGAGCAGGTGAAATTGATTTCAAGAAAATGCAATTCCCCTTTTTCATTCAGGCGAAAATCGAGGCGGGCGTAACCAGAGCCATTGAACCCTTTAAAAATCCTTTGGGCCGCATCGCGAAGCTGCTGTTCAATAACAGGATCCGTGCAGGGTATATTGGCATCGGGATGCAGTTCAGATGTTTTAAGCGAATAGGTCTTAAAAGCAAACCCTTCCGGGAAAATGAATTCTACGGGCTTAAACGTAGTAGCTGTTTTTCCATCTGCATTGGCAGCGATTAATACGGTAAACTCGCGACCGGCAATATATTCTTCAGCCAGCAACTGCTCGTATTCATTTTGAATGGACCTTACTTTTTCTGCCAGTTCTTCTTTGGTATGTACCAATGAATGTTCATCAATACCTAAACTATCCCCCGCTTTCGCCGGTTTTATAAACAAAGGAAACCGTAACTGTGTGCAGGCAGTTACCAGATCCTCTTCTTTTTCAATCAATACATACGCAGGTGTGAGAACACCTTCGCAGAAAGCAACATATTTCATCCGTTCCTTTGGGGGGTCATACAATAATGTTGACGGGCCGGTGAAAGGCATTTGCAATAATTCCAGTGTATAAATAACATCAATAGACGGTACCTCCCATTCGAGGTAGCCTTCACATAAATTCACGAATATATCATAGCCTTTATGCTGTAAAGCTTTGAGTTGTTTGTACGTGGTTAATTTATTAAGAAATACATGGTCTACTTCTGCTCCCGGTAAAAGGGATGACAGATTTCGGGGCGGATCATAATATTGATAATCTACCGCAGAGGTTGAATAATCGGGTTGTAATACGCAGACTTTCATTTTGTTATTTTTCCCTGAAGGCAAGTGAGGCCTTTTCTTTGCTTGCCGGCGGCTTTCTCCTGAAAGCATCGTTAATAATCTCAACGATCATTTCTGTAAACGACACCCCGCTCATGCGCAATATAGCACCGATAGAAGTATAATCCTCATCCTCACTTAACCCGCATTGTGCATTTACTTCCAGCACATATAATTTTTTGGTCAATCGGTCCATTCGGATATCAACGCGGGTATATCCTGTACCACCTACTGAGATATATGCATCGAGGCTGATCTGTTTGATAGCCGTATGCAATGAGGCATCGGGCGATTGGTATTCGTAAAAGTTGGCATCTTCGGGCATGGGTGTTTCTTCTTCGTATATCTCCCATAAGCGATCGAAGGATAGAAATTTTTCTGTATCGGGCAAAGAATCGTGGAACACCCTTTCTACCGGTTCATATACTTTGCATTGGGCGGGATATTTTGCCGAGCCAACGATCAGGGTAGTGAATTCGGGCCCGGTAATAAATTCTTCTGCGATCATACCATCCGTTGCCAGGTTCCATCCCCGGTAACCATCAAACATTTGCTGAACCTGTTGCTCCAGTTCGGGCAGTGAATGCACAACATTTTTTATACCCACCCCCATGCTGCCCCCCGATACGGATGGTTTTACGATGATGGGCGAGCCCAGTTTCTCGAAAATCCCTTTATTGTTTTGTTCGCGGTTGGCAATCGCTTTCCATTTGGGCGTAGCCACTTTGGCTTTATCAAAAGCCCGCTTCATCGGTATTTTTGAGGTGGTGATACGATAGAAGTATTCATCTGCGCCGGTATATACCAGTTCTTTTTCTTCCAGTAACTGAACAATAGAAATTCCGGGTGTGCCATTTACTTCATCGCCATCGCATAAGTTCAATACGATGGGGAAATACTGTCCCGCCAGCTTTTCCTCCATGATTGTATCAATCACTTCGGCATAATCATTTATCGTTACGGGTTGCCATTGCCAGTCAACGCCTAACGCATCGAATGTTTTGGTGTATTCAGCAATACTTTGCGAAAAATCGTAATAATAATCAATATTGGCATCTTGGGTAACCAGGCTGGGAGCCAATACCCATACTTTCAGGCGGCCAACAGGTATCTTGGGAATAAAATCAGCAGCGGGCATGGGGTTATTTCTTCATTCGGTTTTGAAGCTTTTCCAGAATAAAATCCGTAAGCCGGTAACGTTTTGCTTCTTCATCAGATAAATAAGCTGCACCTTGTATCCTGTGTAAGCACTGGCTGGTGCCGCAAAAACAATCGAAAGGTTGCGACATGTTCCATTCTGTGGAAGGATAAAAGAACATCAACTCATCACCCGGTTGAATTTCTTTAAGTGCAAATAATTTCATTTCTGTTGTATCAAAAAAAACATTCGGGAAACAGCTATGATTGATGTACTGCAAAAATTCCGGTTCTAAAGTAATGTGCTTGTCTTCCCCGGTTTGCACGGTAAGATACGTTGCTGTATCCGTTATTCTATCCGCATTGAACCCGCTGATCACATCTCCCCCATCAAAAAAAGCGGAAGCATGCAACGATTTTTCACCTGTCGTATTGTTTTGCATGATATCAGCAAAACCATGTTTGCTTAACATTTGGTAAGCGGATGTAATAGCTTGTATCATGTAGCTTGGAGTATAATGAAGATAATAAGTTTAAATTTCTATAAAAAAAACATGGATATGCATTTTATAGATGTTTAATACTCCACATTTAGCTGATAATTATTAACAGCTGATACGCTTTTGAATAATGCCTATTAAAAAATAATCTTGACTAACGAAGTAATGGGAGCTTTTACATTTTCATGAATGTTCATGGCAGGGTTAGAAGCGGTGTACTTGTCAGCCAATCGCAATCCCATTTATTTCAACAATCAAACTTCCTTATTCAGCATTCGATACTCGCTAAGCATTGCCATAATTAACCCATAAAGGATCTTATGTTGGGTTTCCTTAGAAACGGATTGTAAAAAGGCTTTATTCATTTTTTGGGCGCATCGCGGTTTATAAGCGTGCAGGACTAAATTACTAATAAAATCTATAAGACGTATAATCATACGTCAAAAATTATATCTGTTGCATTGACCTTGTTAACTGATGAACAACAAGGAAAAAATACTGTTGCGATTTGCCACTCATCTTACAAAACTCAGGAAAGAGAAAGGGTTAAGTATCCGTCAATTGGCTGCCTCATCCGGTCTGGAGTATAGCCAGATACAACGGATTGAGAAAGGGAAGGTAAATTTCGCCTTCACTACACTGGTTACATTGGCACAGGGACTTGATATTGACCTGCACATCCTACTCGAAGAATATAAAATACCCAGGTAGAAATACAGCTATTAAAAATATACTTGCTTTAAGTGTTTTTTGCTACCGTAGAAAATACCGTGTTTTAACGCTTATTCCAGCCAATTTTGATGTTTACTTTACAGTTCTGTTTGTGAAATAACTCCCCGGCACCTGCTTAGGTGATCATGTAACTCCTTGAATCTGTTTCTTTATTATTAAGTAGAAATACCTTTTATACCTGCTTTTCTTGGGTAAAGGTTACTCACAGCGCGTAGATTTTTTACTCTTTTAAAAAATACACATGGAAAAAAGAAATATCAAAGTCATAATTGCAGACGATCATAGTATTTTCAGATCCGGCTTACGGATATTACTATCGCAACTGAAAAATATTGAAGTGGTAGGTGAAGCGGTTAATGGCCAGGACTTGATCAGGCAGTCGGTTGAGTTATCGCCAGATATCATACTCACCGATATCGGCATGCCGATAATGGATGGTATCGCTGCAACAAAGGAACTGACCCGCCGAAAATTGGGTTGCCGAGTAATTGTACTTTCGGCACATGGAAGGGAAGAGCCTATTTTGCGGATGCTGGAAGCCGGGGCCCTGGGCTATGTATTAAAAAGTGCCGACAGCATTGAAATTTCAGAAGCTATTGCAACCGTTTACCAGCATAAACCCTATTTCTGCCCTGAGGTAACAGAAAGGCTGACAGAAATTGTTTCGAAAAAATACAAGTTACCTGCCAGGGCTGATCTTTTTTTTTCAGACAGGGAAAAAGAGATTATGGAGCTGATCTGTGGGGAATGTACGAGTAAAGAAATTGCACATACCCTAAAATTAAGTAAACGGACCGTAGAGGGGCACCGAACAAGAATTATGGATAAGATAGGAGCGAAAAGCATTGCGGGCATTATCACTTACTCTGTTGAAACAGGCATTTATAAAAAAAGGTATGTGCCGAGTGATAGCAGTACCAGTGTTTAAAATTTTAGCAATTCCGGGCATATGAAATCCAGGCAACTATATAAAGTGACCTTTTATTTACGTCTTTCTTAACTCAATGCTGTTTATTTCAATAAGAGAAAAACGAAGAAAAAGAGGGTTGTCTCTAACTCTTTTTCTTCATTTTTCTCTCATTGAAACACTTATTATACAACCTGTTCTTTAATACCCCCATTGCTTCATCACTTTCAAATCTGCTTTCGCACAATCTAATGGTGACTTACCCTGGTAAGATTCCTGTTCAATAATAAAATGCATGGTGCCGCCTGATTTTTTTCCCAGGTCGGTGATGGCCCTGGTATTAGCGACCCCCGTACCCAAAATGGTACTTTCATATGCTTCACCGTGTGCATTTTCCGCTTTGGCTGATTTGATCTCGTCTTTTACATGCAAGGAAATAAACCTGCCTGGATGTTTTTTTACAATCTCATAGGCATCAGCGCCCGTGCCATATAAATTGCCCATATCCAATTGCTGCACGACCAGTGACGGATCGGTACTATCAAGAATGATGTCATATACTTTTTGTCCGTTTAAAGACTGCGTGAATTCGAAATTATGGTTATGGTAACCAAAGCGCATACCTGATTTCTTACATAGCTCACCACTTTTATTGAATACCTCCATATAACGTTTCATATCATCGTATGTTTTGCGAAGGCTTTCATCCAGCCAGGGGCTGATCACAATCTGCTGGCCCACGGTTGCCGCATCTTCCACGGTATATTTCCATGAGTCGGTAAAGTCTTTTTTAGTTGCATCCCAATGATCTTTGCCCATTACGGTATGTCCGCTCAGCATTTTCATACCGTGGCCATTGAGGATTTTTTTAAATTCAATGGCACTATACCCATAAAATTTTCGGTTTACATAGTTGGCGTGTTCTACATATTGATACCCCATATCAGCCAAAGCTTTTAAAGTGGCCAATGGGTCTTTCTTCATCTCATCCCTTACCGAATAAAGCTGGATACCTGTAATAGATCCTTTTTTGGCCGCAGCCAATAGCTGGCGCGATAAAAAAGAACTGCCTGCAACGAGTACGGCACTTTTTTGCAGAAATGACCTTCTTGATGTGTTCATAGTATTTGGTTTGGTGGTATTTTATTACCGCATTCAACAATATGGTTTACAATCAGTAACTGAATTATGAATATAAGGAATATCTGCAATTTTCCCTTCCTGCCTAATTGCCACTGTCTTTTTCATAGCAGAGACGCCGAATAGCAGGTTGGCCGCAGAGATCATTTCTTTTTCAACGGATCCAATAAGTAAGCCAGCCCGTTTAATTTTATTACCAGCATGGTTTCCAATAAAATACCCAATTTGCCTTTGGGGAACCCTTCACGTTGAAACCATTCAAGGTAATGGTCCGGGAGATCGCATAACAGGCGGCCTTTGTATTTACCAAAAGGCATGAGCATGGTTACCAGTTCTTTTAATAATTCGGGGTTAGGTTCTGAGGTATCGTAGGGCATGAATAAAAAACAAATATAATATCTCTTTTCGTTAAAGATCAATCTCTGAATCTGTGGCGAAAAATTTCGGTTTATCTTGCCATCATGAAAACGGCTACTATCCAGGAATTAAAGCAGGAGCTTCACGGCATTGACCCTGGCAGACTGATGGAGCTGTGCCTTCGCCTGGCCAAATTTAAAAAAGAAAATAAGGAACTGCTTACTTACCTGTTATTTGAATCGCATGATGAAGAAGCGTATATCAACAGCGTTAAACTATTAATTGATGAGGGATTTACAGAATTACCAAAAGCCAATTTATACCTTATTAAAAAAAGCCTTCGTAAAATTTTACGGGTTACCAATAAATATATCAAATACACAGGATCAAAGCCGGTGGAAGTGGCCTTACTCATTTACTTTTGCAGGAAAGTAAAAGAATCGGGAATCCCCATTCAAAAAAGTAATGTGCTGACTAATTTATATCAGCAACAAATCAAGAAACTCAATACCGCACTACAGCAATTGCATGAAGATCTGCAGTATGATTATCAGCGGGAACTGGATGGCCTTATGTTAGAGGAGGTTTCTTTGATGACAAATATTTTTGGAAAGCGCAGATCTTAGCGGTTACTTTTTTTAATAAAGATGCAAAGTAAAATATGTGCTGTATTTATCAACTTAGGCTTCCTCATCAAAATACAGTTTATAAAAATGCTTGCCTGTTTTTTCATCGTACCCTTTTTCAATCAGGTCTTTCCGGCCGTGGATATACACATGGAAATTCTTATCTAGTTTCAATATACTTTTAAAAACACGTTCCTGTTTTTTTACGGCAGACAGGTGAATGTCAAATGCATTTTCTATACTAACCTGTTTGGCCGTTTCATAAGATTGTTTGTATTGCGTAAAGCTCTCAATCACTTCGGGGTGGTGCAGGACTTCTTCGGCAAATTCGGTAAATTTAAATTCGTCTTTTGTTTTAAAATAATCCATGCTCCGGTTCAGCATATCTATCTGATCACTTTTATTCACATCAAATTTTTCCGATAGTTCATTGCTGATAAATAATTTGCACATACCTAAAGCCGCATCGGTATAATGATAACTGTTGGCACTACGGGTAACCTGTAAAAAATCCTTTACCCAATATTGCGCATCCTGTTGTTTGTTGGTATTATCCACTACACAAACCACATAGCCATTCTTCCGGTTTTGCTTAAAGATCAAACAGCCCTTATCCAGTTTATTTATATCAATCCCGTCTTCTGCAATTACTTCCCAGTTTTCACCATGAGGAAACACTTTTAGAAAGGTTTCTTTTGTCTCGCTTTTAAAAATGCCGATCGCATCTGTATATTCTACACCAAAAGGAACATTACTAAAACGCACCACATACAATTCCCCTTCTTTCACTTTTGCATGTGTGCTTTTGTTAAATAGGAACTGTGCTAATAGTGCACTCTGTTCTACAAAATTTTTCGGATTGTCAAACAACCGGGTTGTATAATGGTACACTTCATTCAAATCAAGGTCGCTGATATGGGTAAACTGGAATTGCTCATGCTCATTAAATGGGCCAAGAAAATACTTCGTTAACAACCCCTTAACGATTTCGTCATTCAATGTTAACGGGTTTGCCGAAAGTTTCAATGCTTCGCCGCGTGTGGGGTTACCTATTTTATGAACGATCACCTGTTCTAATTGTACGCTGTCAATGCTTGTCATGGAGCGAAGATAGGAAGGGGAAGATCAGTTTAGGGTTTGGGGTTTGGGGTTTCAAATATTTAATATCCCCCTGGAAAATGAGGAAGGTAACCTGTCTGTTATAAAGCCCAATTTTGAACTGTTAAATGAGTTAATTCAAAACCAAATTCGGTTTTCGGGCATAAATACCGCACCTTTACAGTGTTTTTGCCGTCATTATAGCCGGCTTAATCGTCCCTAAACCCCTAAATAACTCTCATGTATACACAGATTTGGAGCAAGTACCTTCCCATTATCAAGATATTATTGAAAAGAACATTAAATGGCGACCAGGTATTGGATCTGAACCGGATTGATTTTGAAAGGGCCGGAAGTGGCCGCAAAGCAGGTTATAAGTTTTCCATTGAGTTTACCAAGGGCCGCGTGGCCAATATCATCAGTGGTTCGCCACTGGCTTCAGACCTGGCATTTGTAATGCTGGAAGACGCCAATATCAAACCTTTATTGCTTACCAGCCATTATGTTGTATCACTGAATACCAAATTTCAGTTAAGCCTTAAGAATGTTACCCCAAAAGAAGAGGCTGAAGTGGCAGTTGAAGAAGAGGCTGATTAATTATTAGCATGGTTTGTTATATCGCATCATTATCCAGATTACTCATTACCCATTTTACAGGGCAAAAGTTTTACCGGGTAATTTTTCGCAATTTCAGGTCAAATTTTTGTCCATTTCCTAGAAAATAAAATGGGCCAGAGGAACTGTTCAGTTCCCGCGGGCCTTTAGACTGACCATTAATCTGGTCGATATCATAAATAGCCACATACGAAGTGCCGATTACCTGAAAGATGTCTTTCTGTACCACAATGGCGGTACTTTCATCGAGTCCGATACCCAGGAGCTCGGGATATTTTTTAATTACATCCACCAGGTCAAAAATTCTGTTACGCTTTAAGTGATGCTGGTCTATGGTAACTTTATGCATGAAGCCTAACCCCTCCGTATGATCACCAATCATAATGGTATTGCCTTTTGTATCTCCCCGTACCATAAAAGAGCCTTGTATGGTAGCACCGGCAGACGTACCAGCAATTACACCCCCGCGGTTCAGGACATTCATAAACTCTTTTTGGGTGAGTGTATGTAAATAAGCGTCGGCCAGTTTCCATTGGCGCCCACCCCGGAACCAAATACCCGTTGCGGTTTTAAGGGGTGCCACGAAAGCTTCTGTATTAGCTATCTTAGGATCGCGTGTGTGAAGGAAACTGATTTGATGTACGCCTAGTTTTTCCAGTGTTTCTTTTTCTACAGACCTGCCTTTGCTGATGGAAGAATCTTCATCAGCGGTAGTAACAATAATTATATTGGCGCCCGGGCCACCTGCCAGTTCTATAAATTTTGACCATATCTCAACACCCACATTTCCGCCTCCCACAATAATCAATGATCCTTTTTCAGGACCGATAGCTGTGGGTTCTTTTGGTTGTGATTTTGATTCCGCACAAAAGAAAAGAACAGTCAAAATCAATACCAGGTACTTATCTTTCATGTTTGTTTTTTACTTGATTGATTGGATATATTTTTTAATACCCAATGTAGTCGTGCAGAAAATTACAGCATGCTTTTTACCATGCCGCCATCTACGGTTATTGTTTCTCCGGTAACATACCGGCTCCTCGGGCTTAATAACCACAGGGCCAGGCTTGCAAAATCAGCCGCTTCGCCCAATGCACCTACCGGTATCTGGCGGATGGCCGCTAGTTTTACTTCATCAAAAGGCAGTCCCGTTTGTTCGCTTTTCTTTTGATAGATGCGGTCAATCGCCGGGGTATTATGGGAGCCCGGCCCCAATATATTTAAAGTAACGCCACTCATTGCAATTTCCTGCGATAGTGTTTTTACCATCCCTACAACCGCCACACGCAATGAGCTGCTTAATACCAGGTTTTCCAAAGGTTGTTTTACCGATGAACTTTCTATATATACGATCCGCCCATATTGCTGCTGCATCATTTTAGGAACGAATGCCTGTGTGATTTCTACTTTCCAGCGGAGAATATTTTTATAGGCCATATCCCAATCTTCCAATGTGGTTTCCAATACCGTTTTTGCAGGAGGCCCCCCCGCATTAATCACCATACCGTGTAATGGCCTGTTGCCAACAACTTTTACCAGGTGTGCAATAATTGTGCTGTCAGAAATATCACCTGCCACTGTTTCTACCTGTGATGTTGCGGTTGCCGCCAATGTCTTTAATTTTTCTTCGCCGCGGGCAACTGCTATTACCAGTGCGCCTTCTTTAAGTAATGCTTCAGCAATAGCTTTACCAAAGCCTGAGGTAGCTCCACCTACAATGAATAACTTATTTTTTATTTCGAGGTCCATTTGACTATTTTATTAACAGGTGTGATTTATGTACTAAAGATAATAAGTATTGTGCAACGCAATAAAACAGCAGTTTTACCAATTACATTTGCTTTATTGCCACGTACTTTGCATGGCAGTATTATTTACTATTATGCAGCAATTACAATTAGGTAATGAATACCAGGGTGGGGTTATTTTTTTTCTTGATCAAACAAATACACACGGATTAATTGCTTCAAAAGAAGATCTATCCGGCGAAGCCGATTGGGATGAAGCTATGGGTTTCTGTACTCAATACAGTGAAGCTGGTTTTACCGACTGGCGTTTACCTACCGATATTGAATTGAATTTGCTGTATTTACAAAAAGATGTTGTGGGCGGTTTTGTCAGGTTTAGTTATTGGAGTGCTACTGAGTATGCTACTCATTTCGCTTTTTTTCAAAATTTTTATACTGGTGAGCAGGATAATGATTTTAAGGATAATACCTGTTATGTAAGGGCTATCCGTTCTTTCTGATTGGTTAGTTTGCCTCTCTGTGCAACCTCATTTTTTACTTCGTAATAATGCGGGGTAGTTTAGCAAATTTTTTTAGCTCTGCTATCTCAGCTGTACTAAGCGGTTCATTGTTTTCATATTTGGAGCGAAGGAACAGTACTCGTTTGTGTTGCGGGTATTTCTCTAGGATAGCCGTAATCAATTTACCGGATTCTTCATCCTTTTTATAAATAGGCGTTGCTAAAATTGTTTCTGTTGATTTATACCGGGTGGGCATTTTTAAAATAATCGCCTCAAGGGTTCCCAGCCAGCCGATTGGGATATCTTCTACATTACTTGCTTTTTGGTACAGACCCTGCAACTGTTTTTTGCTCAGGCTGCCACGCTCTTCGTATTGGTGCATCAGGCTCATCACAAATAAAGCATCGGTATTATGCTTGTATAAAGCATCCAGTACTTTGCCAATGATGTCTATGCCCGGCTTTTGTTTGTACATGAATGTCCGATGTTTTATGATTGTTAAAGGTACATTACAAAATTATTAGCGTAACCCTGTAGTAGTTTTTTCAACAGGGAAGGTCGGAGGATTGGCTGCATATTTAAAGGTCTTGTATAATATCTTCGAGAGGCATCGCATCCCCGGCAGGATGTATTTTTTTATGTAGGTTTTCTTTGGTCCGGCCAATGGCAGTAGGTTTTATCAGGTGGCTTTGAAGTTACCATTTATGCAACAATCCTGGCCCTTTCTTATGCGTGCAAAGAAGGCTTTATTGTAAACACACTCATTTAATTTGTTATCGGGAAGAGAAATGACATGAAGATTAGCAGATTATTTTGGGATGTGTTTTTTCCCGTATGTTTTCCTTGCTTTCATAATATCTATAAAATGGTCATCTGCCCAATTGGCAAGATGTAAAAGCTGCTCCAGCAGGCTTTTTCCCAGGTCGGTTAATTCATATTCTACCCGGGGTGGGATTTCGGGATATACTTTTCGCAGCACAACCCCATCTTCTTCGAGGGAACGAAGGGTTACCGTAAGCATCCTTTGCGAAATACCATTGATTCCGAGTTTGAGTTCGTTGAACCGCATTTTTTTATGTTGCCCTAGTCGGAGCACCGTGTACAAGGACCATTTATCGCCAAACCGGGCCAGAATATCTTTTACCAGGCAGCTATTTTTCTGCTTACAGTTGCCGTTAAAAACTTTAGCAATCTCCTCACTTATTGTAAGTAATTGATTATCAATACTATCTGTTTCCATATCCTCTATATTAGTAGCAGCGGCTTGGTTGGCTGCTTGTTTTTTAGTATCTTTAGGTTATCAAAAGTAACCAAGTAAAGTTAAATAACTAAAGGAATCCCCGATTATTATAAAATTTTATCAGGCTACTCAACAATAACATAGAGAAACTGTTTATAGTACAGTATATACTATACCCCGAATTATGAGGAATCAAAAGGAGATCGTAGAAATTATTGAACCAAAGAAGATTATTGTGGGTGATGTGAATGCACCGGTTGAGTTAATGGAATTTGGCGATTATGAAAGTGCTGATTGCGCCAAAGCCAATGAGGTTGTTGCCGCTATACTTGAAGCATACCCCGGCAAAGTGAAATTTATTTTCCGTCACTTCCCATTATTAAAAATCCACCAGAAAGCGCATAAAGCTGCAGAAGCAGCCATTGCTGCCGGACAGGAAGGCAAATTCTGGGAAATGCACAATGAGATTTTTTCTCACCAGCGTAACCTTGGCATCATCAGCCTGAAATCGTATGCCAAGGAAATTGGTACTACTAATAAAAAGTTTTTAGACGAATTGATTAGTGGCACCTACGGTTGGCATGTGCAGGGTGATTTACAGGAAGGAATTAAAATGGGTGTTACCAAACTCCCTGCATTTTTCGTTAACGGCAAACAATTTGATCAGGAGCCCACACTTAAAAACCTGAGTGCGCACATTAATAGCCTTTTGGATAAAAAGAAACCAGCGAAAAAAGCTGCAGGCAAAGTAGCTGACCCTTTGTTGAACTAATACTGATTTTTTTTATAAAAAAAGAACGAACAAAAAGTGAATGCTTCTTTTTGTTCGTTCTTGTTTTGAGGTAAGGGTGCAGTAGTTTAAAACTGCTAAAGGTTCCATTTTAAAAGCCCATCATCGAATCGTTTCTAAATTGCCTGTCATTATAAAACTGGGCCGCACTTTTTCTTTTGGCAAGTAATAGCTGTTGTGTTTTTCTTTCGAATTGTTCTTGCTCGGACTCGTCTGTTTTTATTTTTTTATTGGTTACACTGATCAATGTTTTATCACTGTTTACCTTGCCGGATTCTTTGGGTTGGATGCCCGCAATACCCATTAGCCAGTCGCCTTTCTTTTGCAGTTTGTATTTAAAGAAATAAACGTAGCCTTTTGTATCCTTGTTTTCTACATACTGCTTGCCCGTCATTTCAATCTCACTGAATTTTTCAAATTGTGTGGCATTCAGCAGTAATGAACGGGCTATTGCATCCTGGGTTTTATACTTAGCAGGGAACAATGTGTCTTTCTTTATTTTTTCCAGCTTTTCTAAAAAAATTACTCTGTATTTTTCACTCGCGGCAATCGAGGTCAGTACTGAATCTGGTACCGGTATATTATTTTTGATCAGCAGCATGGCCGCTGTCATTTTCACCTGTACATCTGCACTCAGCAATAGTTTGGCGAAGAAATTTTGTACCGGTATGTTTTTCTCATAAAAAGGCATCAGCAACACTGAATAATTGGTAAGCCTTGAGTTGAATATATTACCTGCATACGGGTGAACCATTTCGCCAAAAAACCGATTGTTTTCTTCATTATTCGCATTAGACGATTCCCTTTCATTCCGGCTTTGCATTTTTCGCAACTGAACCTGTGCGTCATAAAAGATTGGGGCAAACTGCTCGGCATAATCATCCTTTTTTATGTAGCCGCTATCCGCCAATACATACAAAAGATTGATAACGGGGATTTTATAATCATCCAGTGAGGCCAGTTGCAGCATACCGGGGAAAAGTGATTTTGCCAGCGCAAGGCTATCACGCATGCGTAAAAAAAGTTCATTGTATTCTACCGCGGTTTCAAATATGGTAGGATTGGTAGTGAGTAGTTTTTTAAATGTTGTGTACGATTCTTTTGTTTTATTATTCGCCAGTGCCAATATAGCTGCATTCTGAAAAGAACCCGTATCGGTACTTCGGTTATATATTTCCTGCAGGTAAAGTATACGTCGTTTACTGTTTGACGTATCTGTTATCCGGCCTATAGCCTGTATGAATTTTGTTTTTTGTTCGATATAATTTTTATCAACTGGTTTTAGTGTAGTGATAAGTTGCCTTACTTTATCAAGGTCATTTCCTTCAAAAACAATACGACTTACTGCCGCCTGCGTTATTTTTTTAGTAAGCGAATCTGTGCTCGCATACCGTTTAAAAAACAAGGGTGCTTTGCTTTCTAATACACTGTATCCATTACCGGTTACGGTTGGTGTAAAGGATGCGAAAAAATCTTTTATAAAACTACTTTCTGCCGACAACCCATCTGTAAGCGTTGATAGCTTATACACTGTGTTGCCCTTCACCATAATCATCCCTTTTATTTTCCGGTTGGTATTGGTGTCTGTTAAAATATAGGTGTATCCCATTAACGAATCGGCCCTATGTATATATTCTTTTTTTTGCACGATAAGGTCTTCTTCAAGTTTTTTCCAGTGCATTTCATTCTCCCAAAATTTCTCTTTGTCTTTATCATAAAAATAATCAGGCAGGATAGTCATGGTTACCTGAATTATCTCTCCAGTTGAATCGCTTCTGAAACAGGCATAACGATTTTGGTTCTCGGTTATATAGGTTTCATTCCGGCGCGTAAACACCGGGTTATATACTGCCCTTTCAAGGTAAGCTTGCAGGTCCTTATCAATCAAGGGTTTCACAGGTGTACGCACGGTAAATTGCAAGGCAGAATCTTTGTATAGCGAAGACGGAGCATATGGAAACCCGGTAAATTTAAAACTATCGAAAAAATTATTATCTATGCTTTTCCCTTCTTTATTTTTTGACAGCAGCAGATAATACTGCGCACCGCGGATCACGGCTTTTGCATTCAGGGTGCCACCATCTTTCAAATCAAACAATAGGTCGAGGCTGGGATAGCCATGGGTACTCGTATATTTTCGCGAAATTTCCTTATTTATCATCCCTGCACCCTTAATACTTTCTTCTATTAAACCAAGGTCCAATGTATCTTCTTCCAAAAAGCGGTAGTTGGTAATATTTTTCTGGATGATCATATACGCGTTGCCGGTAGCGGCATCATTTGCTTCGTATTGCCAGCTGTCGAGCCTGTCGTCTAAACCTTTCTCAAACCCAACGGAAGGCTCCTGCGGTAATGCGATGGTGAAACCACCCAATGCAGGCGAAAAATTGATCCATTGATGAGTAGCTTCCCTTAACTGTATCGAACCAAAAAATGCATCGGCTTCTTTACCTGCTACATAATCATCATTACCACTCATCTTAAAAATCAATACTTCTGTTGGGGTGATCATGATATTATACCGTTGTATATCACCTCGACGTGTTTTATTGGTAATATCAAACCCCTGGTACCCGTTGCGGGTGATCGTTGTTTTCTGTATGATCTTACCGGGGATGGTTTCGTATAAGATACTGTCTATTCTTTTGAATACTTCTTTCTCATCTTGTCCCAGTATACCGGCATGGGTTTTCACGCGTGTGAGCATATAATAACTGCCGTTTTCCATATCGGCAAATTGCCAGCTGTCGTTTGCAAGAGACTCTATTCTTTTAAATAATGTTCCGGGCAATTGCATTTGTATAAAACCATCCGGGGTGCTTGCCTGTTTCATAACAACCGGCACTTTAAATTTATCTATTTTTTCTCTTTGTGCCGCATCCTGGTCGCTCATCCTTACGGGTCTGAGTGTATATCCTTTTCTCCGCAACATTTCTATCACACCACGTTCACCCGGAAGGTGTGCGGCACCTACGCCCACAAACAGGGTTTCTTTGCGGATAATGGAGTCTATTGATTTTGCCTGTATCTCATTCCGTTTATACAGAAATTTTTCATTGAAAGCTTCCGATGTGGTGGTAATCTTTGTAAGGGAATCCATCAGGCTAAGATCACCTCGGCGATAGGCATCCTGTATTTTTTTTTGTATCTCATACATATTTTCCCCATCATTAATCTGCAGCTTACGCGTTTCTTTAGCCATGTCTTCATTCGCTTCCAGCATTATTTTTTCTGATTCGATATAATTTTCAACACCTGTTGCTTTCTTACCCAGTTTTCTGGCTGTTTGATAGATGTAAAGATCGAGGTAGGTGTTTTCCTGAAAATCAGACTGGCCTTCATAGGTCCTGTACAATAAACTGTTTGCCTGTATGGGCTCTTCGCTAAGTGCCAGTTTTATATTGTCTTCATAATTTTTATTTATACGGAATGATTTTTCACGCATATAATCATTCGGTACCCGTCCTGCATAATTAGACATAGCCAACTGCGATCTTTGCAGGCGGAACATTTCGGCTTGCCATAGCTTAGGATCTATTTCCAGTGATACGGTACTGCAGCTAGCCAGGGCATTATAAAAAGAATCACTTAAATGAAATACCAACTTATTACTTACATGCATGGTACCAAATAAATAAGATGATTGGGACAGCCCATTACCTGAAATTTCCCAAAGTAAACTGGGATATGCCGGAGCGGGTTTCTGCGCAGCAGACAAAAAAAACATGCATATACAGAGGCAATTGATAATTACTTTTTTCATAACGGATCCTATTCTTATGGGCTTATGGTTAATGGGTAGATGCAAGGGGATAGCAATTTCACAAAAGTTTTTGGATTTTCAGCGGATTGGGTCTGAATTTCTATTTTGCAGAAGCGTCATATCCTTATTCATTAAAGGTTTAGAAAGCGAAAGAAGGGAATGGACTTTACAATTGAACGATACCATTCCGGATAGCATAAATTACCAGGCCTACTCTTGATGTAGCACCCAACTTTTTAAATAGGTTATCACGATAAGTATCAACGGTTTTTATACTGAGAAAAAGCTGGTCAGCAATCTGTTTGTATGTAAGTTCGGAACAGGCCAGTTTCAGTATTTCCGTTTCGCGTTCATTCAGTTCGGGAAGGTGGCTTTTAGAGCTGGTACGCTGTAGTTCATGTACAAGCCTGCCTGTCATAAAATCGGTATAATAAAATCCTTTTTCGATAATGGCATCGATCGCTCTTTTAAGGTCAATTGTTTCCACATCTTTGGATAAATAACCTTTTGCACCCATTTTCAGCATGCGTAAAATAGTTTCTTCCCTTTCTATCATCGAAACAATCAGCACTTTTATATCGGGGCAATGGTTATTCATCCATTGAATGGTTTGAAAGCCATCTTTTCCGGGCATATTTATATCGAGTATGGCAAGGTCGGGCGGAAATTTTTCTTTTTGCAGGAGTTCGATTGCTTCGTTACCGTTCGAAGCCTCGCCTGTGACCAGGTATTCATCACCCATTGAATGAATGATATTGCGTAACCCTTTTCTGAAAAGGTTATGATCATCAGCGATGATGATCTTTATGGGGGATGGAGTAACGGGCATATTTAGTTTTGGGCAAATGGTACCTGAATATAACACTTTGCGCCGTTTCCCGGGCTGCTGTCTATTCTTATTTTCCCACCAATCAGCTCTATCCGGTTACGCATGTTAATCAATCCCGATCCGGGACCCTCTTTCCGGTCTGCCGAAACCGTCAGTATATCAAACCCAACACCGTCATCGGTAATATCTAATTCAACTTTTTCTTTTGTGTATTTTATATCTACCGTCACATTTGCAGGGCGTGCGTGTTTGATAATGTTATGCAGCAATTCCTGGCATACCCGGTAGAGAATGATTTTTTTATCTGAAGGCAATGACCACTCTTCTCCATCCACAGAAAAAGCGATTAAAAAAAGATTCATTTTCGCTAACCGGCGTATATCCTGTTGTAATATGCTTACCAGGCTCCCGTCGGCCAGGCGGTCTGTATTCAGGTCAAGTGAAAGTTGCTTTACTTCAGTGATCAGGGTTTTTACCATCTCTTTAGACTCAGCCATCCATTCTTTTTTCTTTTCTTCCGAGTCTGTCGTGTCTGCCAGGTTCAGGTTGATCTTTATTAAAGAGGAAAGGGTTCCTATATTATCATGCAGTTCGCGACCAATATAAATACGCGTTTGTTCCTGAACTTCCAGCTGTGAGCGCAGGGTTTCTTCGCGGTATTTTTTTTCCATTTCAATCAACTGTTCCTCATGAATGAATTTTTTCTTTTGGTACAGGAAAAGGAACCTGATGACCACTCCGGAGAATAATATAAACAGGCTAATCGCTGCTATAATGGTTATCAGGACTTCTTCGCTCGTAGCTGACATAGAAAAGCATAGGTAAATAATAAATACATAACCGCATCGGCACCTTGCAATACAAATACCAGTTTGCCTGCCAATACTTTATGATACGTGTAAAGATAATTCAGCAATCCAAAAAAAGGTAATTGGCAGGAGTAGAAGATCATCATTCCGGTTGCGATCCAGAATTCTGTGTGTTTCGACAGTTTTACCAGTTTTTCAGAAGCAAGTAACTGGTAATAATAACTAATACTCATAAACACGGTAAAAAATGCACCTATAACAATAATATTACTGTTAAACGTTCTGAATCCGTATTTCAGGTAAATGGTAATGAACCAGAAGATGGGGAAGAAAATAAAAAAATAGCTTTCCTGGATTTTTTCAATTGGATAATGCGATAAAAGAACCAGGCATAAGTCATGAATTCAGGCAGGATAAATGCATTGTACAACCATGCATTCTCTTTCCGGTTAATGACCACCGATAATTCAATAGCGAAAGTGATGGCTAATAAAATGGCGAATACATTCAGGTGCAAAGGCCTGTCACGCCTGAATTGTATCAGGCTTGACAGGAATGCGAGGGCAACAGTAAAAACGTAAAGGTTGGTGATGAATAACATTAAATGGATATAATTATGATATCCTCCTGCAAATTAAGGTAATTGGGTACCATCCCCAGATGCTGGGGGTATGGGGATGCCTGTATCGTAAGGGTCTGGGTCAGCTAGCAACCTGGATTTTTTTTCAAAATTTTCAGGCTCATGATTTTTATATGCCAGTGCTTTTTCAAACGTTCCGTCACCATTAATCATGTTCGTAAAGTCATAGGCTTTAAGATCTATCCCAAACCAAAAAATACCGCTTAACCTATCATCAATATCTATCTTAATTCTTTGCCCGTTAATTAATGTCCTGTCAATTTTATCTCCTCCTTTGTACGACGCAAAAGAATACAACATAGAGTTAATCGTATTATTATTAATCCCGTCATTGATTGCTTTAATAGTTCCCAGAACCTCTTCTAATTCATACCAGGTTTTCTTTGTATCCTTACCGTTTAACAGCTTTGGCAATACATTTCCTTGGTATGTGCTAACCCAGCGCGATGCAAGGCCTTTAGGCTGAGGTGGTTTGTTTAGGTTAACATAACCATCCCCATCTTTATTCATTATGTAATAATCGTTAGTCAGGTTGTCATATAGTAAAGACCCGTTCTTTTCTATCGTAGGAACGAAAATAAGGGTTAACATATTATTTTTGCTACTGGGTATATAGTCACCATCTCCATTCTGAGTCGGGTCATAACAGGCAAAATAAACATTGACCCCTTTTATGCCAGGGTAATTAATTATTTCCTGTAACATGCTTAAAAAAGCCGTAACATCATATTGAATAACACTATCCTGAATCACGCCAATCCCACTTTCTACATCATTTTTTTTGATTTTCCCAAATCGAATACACCTATTCCTTGCTTCTTTAGGATCTATTTTACCGCCAATGAATGTGATTTGTAGTGTCATAAAAAAGGATTTAAAGATTAATTGAACACATTAATAATAATATATATTCTTTACACAGGCAAGTGCAATGAAAATAATCTTCAAATTTTCATTTTTTCATATTGCTGTAGCAAGATCTTTCCCCCGAACTTTCTTCAGGGAAAACCCTTAATGCTTTTAGCAAACGCTGTTTATTAAATTATTGTGGCGGGGTATTATAAAGAAATTATTTCCACTTATTCTCCAACACTTTTATAAAATATCCCCCAACCACACTTCTTGCCTGAAAACCAACCTGTTTACCATTCGTGGTTTCATGCCAGTCGCTAAGGGGTACATGGGTGGGTGTTTGTTGGGCAAATTTTTGCAGGGGTAGGATAAAGGCTTCAAAATCTTTTTTATCAGAAGCCAGTGTGGCCGTCCACATGATCCAGTCTGATTTGGTATAGGTTTTCCGGCTATCGAGTGGTAAACCAAATTCGTTTTGTTTGGTTAAGTAGTAGGTCACTTCTTTTGTATAAACAGATTGCGGGAATAATTGCAATCCGATTAGTTTATCCCATACCAGGTTGTATTTCTGGCTCCAGCTGTTTTTGTTATCAAAAGTGAGCGCGTAGTGATCTCCGGCATCGGCTATCTGCATCCAGCGGATGGCCATATCTTTTGCGATGGTTTTGTATTTTTCGGCAATACTCTTCTTACCCAGCATGTTTGCAAGCATGGCGTAGCCACCTAATGCAACAATCGCTTTTACCGATAAGTTTGCATTCCTTGCCAGGTGGCCTGCAAAATCATCGGTACACAATTGATTGGTTGGATCAAATCCTTCCTTACTTAAATATTCGGCCCAGGTAGTGAGGGTTTGCCAATGCTTCTCTGCATACTTTGCATTTTTTTCTGCTTTACCTATTGCCGCTGTTAGGATGAGCATGTTACCACATTCTTCTACCGGCATATCCTCACCATAGGTTTGCCCGTTAGCCAATGGATACGTACCCAGATCGTGCGCTGCAAAAGGCTTTGTCCATTGACCACTTTCGCTGTAATAAAAAATTCCGTTGAGCATACCTTTGAGCAGATCGGGGTTATAACTCAAAAATAACGGCGCAGATGGATAGGTCACATCAACCGTATTAATAGACCCATTGCTGAAATTTTCTTTTGATAAGAACAATATTTCACCCGACGGGCTTCTTAATAGTTTATGTGCCGAGATAGATTGGCGATAAGCCAATACACATAGCTCCGCGTAAGCTTCACCACCCGCTTTCAGCGCATCAGTATACACTCGTTTATTAACTGAATCGCATTGCTTCATTATTTTTTGATATCCATTTGCGGCTTTTCTGAATTCTTTTTCTATCGTGGCATTGGCATCATTTTTCCACCAGGCTTTCAGGTTCTGTTTAAAATACTGAATAGCATATCCATCATCATATCCTAACATGAGCATCCGCTTTTTGGGTTGTGTTGAAAGTTTACCGAGATCAAAAACTGTATTCAACTGCAATTGTGTGCCTTCCGTCAGTACCGGCGTTACTACAGGAGAAAATGCATTCAGATAATCCTGTGCATGGGTAATCGTTTGTACCGCGTTCATTGAATAGGGTACCGCTACATATACATAGCCCCAGTCTATACGAAGATCATCGCCTTTTTTTTGCAATACCGGTTGTTCTTTGGTTCCAGCTTTTAACAATGCGAATTCTTTATTCTGGCTTCTTTCTGCAATAACTTTTTGTGAAGGGTTGTTTACCGAAAGGTTTGTTGAAGCACCAAAATATAACTGTGCATCATGTACTTTTCCATCAGTAGCCCTTACTTCGAATGATACATAAGAAACCGGCCGCGAAAGTAAATCAAGGTTGTTCATCAGTAATGGTGAAGTAAAAGTGAGTGACAGATCGATTTTACCACATGTAAACCGGTATTGCGTTTGTGTGGCTTTTACCTCTACACTTTTTTGAACGGCATTGAGAATGGTACCTGCATTTTTAGGTTGGGGTTCATTTAGTAAGCCCGCATCTAAAAATGCACCGCCTGCCGTGTTGGCACAATGTATGGCCAATATGTTTTCTCCTTTAACCAGTTTATTTTTCACCGCATCTGTCAGGGGAAAATATTGTGGTTTATTATTCCAGCAGTTACAGCTATATACCAACTCTCCGTTCAGGTACACTTCTACATTGTCATCATGGTGTAGTTTTAAAAAAAGCTTGTTGATGTTCAGATCATCCAAGGTAAAAGCCCTTCTTACCCAGATATTCTTACTTGTCCATACCGTTTTAGCATTGCGCCGGGTATTACTAAATGGGGCTTCCGTTGTTTTCCATTGTGCATCGTTAAAATTATTTTTCATCCAGCCATCCATGGGTTCGGTTTCTGTGTATTTACAGTTATAGGGTTCTTCGTCTGCTGAAGGAAGTATCGTTTCATATGACTTCTCTTCGCTTCCAAGAAACCGGTATAGCTGACCATCTACCTTTAGCAGTCCCTGCAAAGATTGGTCGGTACCAGTCCAGTGCTTTGTAGGTGAGGCATTTAACTCATCGGTGAAAGACCAAATGCTGAAATACGGGTCGTGGGTAATCAGGGGGTAGGCTGGTGCCTTGGTTACCTGGGCAATTGAGCTTACAAAAATAAAAATGGAAAAGCAAAATGCAATGATCTTCATAGTTCGGCGTTTACTTATACAGGGACAAATTAGGTTTATTGTTTTGATGGAACAGTCAACAATATCTTTTCGCTTACCGGAACACCAAATTCGGGCAAGCCTTCTTTATTCCAGGTAAATTTTTGTGCACGCGGCGAGCGAAAGCCACCACATCCCTGTCCGGGCTGGCTATTGGCATGATATAATATCCAGTCTTCTTTGCCATCGGGTGATTTGAAGAAAGAATTATGTCCGGGTGCATATACTTTGTTTTCAGTTGATTGTTTAAAAACCGGGATACTTGTTTTTTTCCATGAGCGGGTATCCATCAGGTCGCTGTTGGCAGAACTGCTTAACATACCCAATGCATAAAACTCAGTCCAGCAACCACTGGCTGAATAGATAAGAAAAATTTTATCCTCATGCTGTAATATTTCCGGTCCTTCATTAACATGTACCTGTGGTGGGTCCCATGCGTTTTTCAGGTCGCCGTGCATTTCCCAATCCAGTTCGGGGGCAGATAGTTTAGAACGTTTTCCTACAATGGTCCATGGGTTTGTCATTTTAGCGATATAGATATTTTGTTGCCCGTTGGTATCTCCCTCCCAGCCCGACCAGATACAAAAAAGTTGTCCTTTATTTTCAAATACTGAGCCATCAATAGACCATTTGTCTTCGGGTGTGGATAGTTGCCCTTTCATTTTCCATTCGCCCTGCATCGGATCGGCTGAGGTATTTTCCAAAACCCATAAACGGTGGCCGATATTACTGCCGCTATCTGCTGCAAAATATAGGTACCATTTACCCTGAAGAAAATGAATTTCGGGTGCCCATAATTCTTTAGAATAAGGCCCTGCTGGTGGCGGGATGAAAATAATTTTCTTTTCCGCTGATTGTAATTTGGCGATACTGGTTGTTTTCCAGAGCGTGATGTTTTTACCTGTGGTATGGGTGTAGTAATAATATCCGTCTTTATAAAAACTAAACGGATCGGCGCCCGCGGGCAATAGAGGGTTGGTAAATGTTTCACGTTGTTGGGAAAAACAAGCTGTTGCGAGGATGATATTGATCACTAAAAATAAGTGTCTGGCTATTTTCATCTAGCGGATTTACATAAAAATTAGTGTTTAATTTTTAGAAAATAGAAAATAATTACGCTTAATTTATTTCCGATAGATTAACCTGTGAAACTGTGGTAGAAAAAGCAGGGCTTTGTACATGATAAAAAAGGCCCGCTCTTACTTGAGCGGGCCTTTGTATGAAATATCCATGCGATGTTGTTATCCTCTTCCTTTGACCAGTTGTACCACTTTGCGTTTGGTACCCTGTATCAGTTCTGCATAGTATGTGCCGCTGCTGTAGTTATGACCTATCTGCAACGTACTGTTCGAGCCGATCTGCGATTTCGCATCTACCACCCTGCCGCTCGCATCCATTACACGCATACTCACCGGTGTCTGGTATTTACTCTCCAGTTTCAAAGTGAAGTACGTTGTGCTTGGATTTGGCATCACCGTTACTTTCAACTCTTCTTCAGTAGAAACGGTGCTTGCTGTAACTTCTTTTGTTACACTGGAACTAATACTGCCGATTGATGTTGCGATACCATTTCCACATGGCGTCTGATCACAACTTCCTAATCGGTCGCCGGTATGGTTACCGAGGTGCGCCGATACCGCATTCACACTGATTGAAAGTGTTTGAGGGTTACCCGGATTACCCGGAGGTGAATGGCATACATATACTTTGGAACCATTTGTACCCGGTACCCTGATATCTGTTACACAGATATTGATGGTACGTGTTATGCTACAACCTAAGTTATTGGTGGTTATTACAGTAAATGTATAATAGCCAGATGTTGTAGGTGTAAATATGGGTGCTGCACTTGTGGTACTGCTCAGCATACTGGTTCCATTAAGGTTTCCGCTCCAGAAATATGTGTATGTGAGCGATTCATTTCCACTAATGGCTGTATGTGTTATCTGAAGTTTTGTGCTTTGTGCACCATATCCTAAATACAGGTTGTTGTTGTTACCACCTGTATATATACTGCTCGTAGGAACGGAACTGATAGTAAAATCAGGTAGTTGATTCACTACTACTGCGGTACTGCAGCTATTCGTGTTGCCCGATACATCTTTCACCGTCCAGGTGATCGTGGTCTTACCGATTGCAAAACCGGTAGTGATCGTATTACCTGAACCATTTACGATCGATCCGTTAGGAGCCGTAATTGAATAGGTAGTAGTTAACGGGCTGCAATTATCTGTAGCTACAAATGTGAAGCTCCTGATATTACCTGCCAGATCATTACACTGGGTAACACTTGCCGGACAGTTTACAATTACCGGATTAGTGATATCCTGAATCCTGATGGTCTGAATTCCTGATGTATGGTTACCTGTTACATCCGTTGCTGTCCATGTTCTGGTGATTGTGTAATTGTAATGACCACGATCGGTTAGGCTCGCTACCTGTGTACTTGCATCATTATAAGTGATAGATACGCCACTGCAGATATCAGTTCCTGTAGCTACACCATTTACTGTGGTAGACGTGTTATCCTGACAGTTCAGTATTTTATCAGCCGGTATTGTAATCAAAGGATTGGTTACATCCTGTATTACAATCTTCTGTACGCCCGAGGTATGATTACCCGTTACATCCGTTGCTGTCCATGTTCGGGTGATTGTGTAATTGTAATGAGCGGCATTGTTAACATTTGCATTCTGCGTACTTGCATCGCTGTAAGTAATGGTTACGCCACTGCAGATATCTGTTCCTGTGGCAACACCATTAACTGTTGTAGACGTGTTATCCTGACAGTTCAGTATTTTATCAGCCGGTACAGTGATCAACGGATTGGTTACATCCTGTACTTTAATCGTTTGTGCGCCTGATGTTTGGTTACCCGTTACGTCTGTTGCGGTCCAGGTCCTGGTAATCGTGTAATTGTAATGACCACGATCGGTAAGGCTTGCTACCTGCGTACTTGCATCACTGTAGGTAATGGATACGCCACTGCAGATATCTGTTCCTGTGGCAACACCATTAACTGTGGTAGACGTATTATCCTGACAGTTCAGTATTTTATCAGCCGGTATCGTAATCGAAGGATTGGTTACATCCTGTACTACAATCTTCTGTACGCCCGATGAATGGTTACCCGTTACATCCGTTGCTGTCCATGTTCTGGTGATTGTGTAATTGTAATGACCACGATCAGTAAGGCTTGCTACC
>JANXUL010000024.1 GCA_025356235.1 Bacteroidota bacterium | reverse complement strand
GAAGCACGTACACAGATTGCTGTAAAAGAAGCCTCATTGGATAGAGTGCGTGCAGAGATTGCCTCTATGCGAACAGCTGAAGACCTGCAACGCATCACCCCATTGGTATGGCGGGAGTTGACGGCCTTGGGCGTGCCGTTTTTCCGTTGCGGTGTTTTTATTGTGGATGATGAAAAACAAAAGATCCATTTTTACCTCTCTGCGCCAGATGGAAAACCGCTGGCTGCATTCGAATTGGATATTAATGGGGCTGAAGTAACCAAAAACGCTACCGCCCACTGGCGTGAACAGAAAGTATATATATCACACTGGAGCAAAGAAGAGTTTTTACAGTTTGCAGAGAACCTGATATCACAGGGACAGATCCAAAACGTAAACACTTACCAGGGTGGGCAAGAAGCACCTGAGTCCTTAACCCTTCAGTTTGTTCCTTTTGCACAGGGTATGATGTATGTAGGTAGTGCCCAAGAACTATCAGATGAGCAACTCGATCTCGTAAAATCGCTGGCAGATGCTTTTTCTACTGCGTATGCACGGTATGAAGATTTTACCAAACTGGAATCGGCCAAACAACAGATTGAACTTACGTTGAAAGATCTGCGTGCCACACAAACACAATTGATCCAATCTGAAAAAATGGCCAGCCTCGGAGAACTCACTGCTGGTATTGCGCATGAAATACAGAATCCATTAAATTTTGTAAACAATTTCAGTGAAGTGAGTACTGAACTGGTGGATGAGATGAATGAAGAAATACAAAAAGGAAATCTGGAAGATGCCAAACAGATCGCCGCTGATCTTAAAGATAATCTTTCTAAAATAAATCACCACGGCAAAAGAGCGGGTGACATTGTGAAAGGCATGCTACAACACAGCCGCAGCAGCAACGGTATCAAAGAATCAACGGATATCAATGCACTGGCAGATGAATATTTGCGCCTCGCTTATCATGGATTAAGAGCGAAAGACAAATCCTTTAATGCAACGATGAAAACTGATTTTGATGAGTCGGTTGGAATGGTGAATATCATACCACAGGATATAGGAAGGGTGATTTTGAACCTGATTACCAATGCATTTTATGTAGTTGATGAAAAGAAAAAGCAACAGCCGGAAGATTATGAACCAACCGTTTCAGTAAGTACTAAAAAGAAGGGTAACAAGGTTTTTATTTCAGTGAAAGACAACGGAAATGGGATACCTCAACAAGTATTGGATAAAATCTTCCAGCCTTTCTTTACCACCAAACCCACGGGCCAGGGCACCGGCCTTGGTTTGTCCATGAGTTACGATATTGTTACTAAAGGCCATGGCGGGGAATTAACTGTAGATACACAGTCAGGGGAATATGCCGAGTTTACAATTGTTTTACCCATTTAATATAATTAAATTTACGAAAAACATTATATGAAAATTCTGGTAGTGGATGATGAAGAGGATATGCAAACCCTTTTCCAGCAACGTTTCCGCAAAGAAATACGTGATGGATTGGTAGATTTCGCCTTTGCTATTTCAGGCGAACAGGCTTTGGAATACATGAAAGGAAACGACCACGAAGCTGTACTGATTCTATCCGATATTAATATGCCCGGCATGAGCGGATTGGAATTATTGGAAAGAATCAAACAAAAATACGTTACACCACCACCGATTGTAATGATGATCACTGCGTACGGCGATGCAGATAATTATGAACAGGCTATGAAATTAGGTGCTGATGATTTTCTAACCAAACCTGTTGATTTCAAATTATTAAAAGAAAAATTAAAACTCTGAGCATGATTAAGATTTTAGTAGCAGATGATGAGGTAGATCTGGAAACATTGATCAAGCAGAAATTCCGGAAGCAAATACGTGATCAGAAATATGAATTTGTATTTGCTATGAATGGCAATGATGCTATAGTAAAACTGCAGGGTAACCCTGATATTTCCATGGTATTAAGTGATATTAATATGCCAGAAATGGATGGACTTACCTTACTGAGTCATCTGAATGAGTCTAATCCTTTACTGAAAACAATCATGGTATCTGCTTATGGTGATATGGATAATATCCGTACTGCCATGAACCGTGGTGCTTTTGATTTTGTTTGTAAGCCGGTGAATTTTGAAGACCTTGAATTGACCATCGAAAAAACCATCAGGCATGTAGCACAGTTAAATGAAACATTATTGGCCATCAAAGAAAATAATATTCTCCGGATGTATGTGGATGAGAACGTGCTCAAATTCATGGGCAGCCGCGAGTTTGAAGATTCCATCATGGTGAATGAAACAATGGAAGCTACCGCTGTGTTTATTGATATTTGCGGGTTTACCGCCATTACTGAAGTTGAACCCGCCGATACCGTTGTACGTTTACTAAATAAATATTTTGATGTGATGGTAAAAGAAATCATCGCCCAGAATGGTCATGTAGATAAATTTATAGGCGATGCGATAATGGCTGTGTTCCGCGGTGATTTTCATTTAGACAGGGCTATTGATGCCTGCTTAGCAGTACGTAACCATATTGCAAAACTGCCCAAAGAAGACAATGATGTTAGTTTTATGCCGGAGGTTGCTATCGGTATCAATAGCGGTGAACTGATCTCAGGAAATATTGGTTCGGGTAATCTCCGCCGTCTGGATTATACCGTTATTGGAGATGTGGTAAATACTGCGGCTCGCTTACAATCTGCTGCTAAGGCTGGACAGATCGTTATTTCGCAAGCTAACTATGAACAAGTAAAGGAATCGTTCAATTGCAAACAAATAGGAGAGGTAAGTTTAAAGAACAAAGCAAAACCGGTAATGATCTATGAAGTGGTAGATTAATTATATATCTACCTCGGTTCACCAATTATCGCTTCATTCCCTCTTTTGACAAAATGAATTCTGTTGATTTTTCTTTACTTACTGCAATAGTAAGTGAAGAAAATGTTGCCTCTCTCCACTCCGGGTGACGTTGGAGGTATTTTTGTGCAGCTTCTATACATGATTGCATCCGCCTGCGTGTTACGTCTTGTATGGATGCGCCCCATGCGCCATAAGCTTTTATACCTACCACAATAAAATGCAATTGATCAAAGCAGGATGCGATAATATCTAATTCACCATAGCAACATTGCCAGTTTTGATTAATGAGAATAAAACCTTTATCCATCAACCATTCCCTAGTCAGAACTTCCCTTCTTCTGCCTACTATTTGATTCCACGACATAGAATGTTTTTTTTAAAGGTCGCAAGTTATGTGCCATGTTTGCGGAGAGGGATACAAACCGGATATCTAATGTGACTGTGTAAATGGTTGGTAAAATAAACTGTAGAAAATTTACCCCGATTCACAGACTGGCTTAGAATGCCATGAATCTGCTTAGGTGATCCATTCATCTGTATAACCTATATATCTTATATTCAACCCACTCTCAAAGTCAGTGCTGTTGTTGGATTCCCTGTTATGAAAACGGAGGATAGTTGAAAGCTGTATGGGTTAATTTGCAGGCTTTTCAGGTAATGAATGCCTAAACGGTTTATCCAGTATGATGGTTTATGGTTATTTGTTAAACCCCAATTTAAATATTATTTCCAATAATCACACTACACTTATTAAGTTGTGACGGGATAGTAGATACATGAATTGTGTGTATTGATTACCACAGTTTTATGAGGTATGCTTTTTTTGCTTATTAAATAGATAAAAATTCGCATGTGAAAGCAACAGGTACTTCAAAATTTGACATTACAGGAATTGCTTGATAAGTTAGCAAGTCTCACTTCACGCTTATCGGCTGGCCGCGGCATTGACAAAGCGCATGAATTTTGCAGAATGGATATAAAAGAAATACAAAATGAAATTGAATCCAGAATGGAAATCGTTTTAAAAAATGAATCAATAAAGACTAAAAAATAAATTCACAAAGAAAATTCCCCTATAACCTGTTAGCAAGTTCAAACGCATTTCTTGAGTTAGTACGGGTACTTACCAATTAAAAAAGTGATGTTATTTTTACAAATTTTATATGTTTCAGACACAGATCATCTGGCTTTTTATTATATCAATCCCTGTGGCGTGTATTTCATGGACGGTTATACATGAAGAAATATTTCATGAACTGCACGAGTATTGCGTTAAGCGGGGCCAGTCAAGTAAAAATAGCTTCATTAGAAAGGCCTTCTATTTATTTACCTGTGAGTATTGTTTTAGTCATTATATAACCATCGTTTTCCTTCTTATAACAAAATTTACCTTATTGATGCCTGGCTGGAAAGGTTATCTTATAGCAGGATTTTCTGTGGTATGGGTAGCCAATGTATACATGACGTTGTTTGGCCTTCTTCGCCAGGCAGTTAAAGTTGAAAAAACGAAAATACTGCTGGAAGAAAAAGAAACCAGCAGGTTCGAAAACATTGAAATACCTAAACAAAATTCCGATGAAAAGTAGTTATTATAAAGGTAATGGAGCATCCCGGAAATCATGATGGATGAAATAAGATTATCATTTTACGGCCCCACAAAATGAAGCGTATTGGTAATTGTTTAATTTGTAACTTAAATTGCTGATTAATCGTTACAGGCTATGCTTATAAAACCTCTTTTTTTATTCTTTGTATTTGGTTATCAGTTATTTCTTTAATAGAACAGGTAATCAAGCGTAATTTTAAAGAAGTTTTCATTAACTGATATCTGGCGGGTATTACCCATTAATATTTCTCTGTCGCAAAAAGTAAGGATGGCATATTATATTTCTAAATAGATTTATTGCCGGGTATATCAAACGGACTATAATAGTCGTATCTTTTTTTTAATGATATTTTTCCAGGTAATTGCCCATAGATACATGGGTATTCCATAACATAAGAAACTGAATAGCAATATATTCCTGCGGGAATGTACAACTAAGGTATTAATCATAATAATAATCCGGTATATCCATGTAGTATAAAAAAATATTTATATACCAAATCTGTACAATTATTAAGTAGATTAGCCGCATTTTAAAAAAAGCTATTCTTTGGTTTGCCTGATTTCTTATAATGCGTTAATTTTATCGGGCAAAAGGCCCCCAAATCCATTGCAACTAGTCGCTTCATGAAACAATGGATACTCGTTCTCTTCATTCTTGTATTACACAGCAGTGCATGTTTTGGACAGCAGAAAAAAACTGATAGCCTTGCACAAATCCATTCTCCACATTCAAGTAACCCGCAAAATGGCGAGACCAAAATACAGTTGCAGCAACAATTGTTGCTTGGCAAACAACAGCAATTAGAAATAGTTAGCCAGCAGCAGCAAAAACTAATACTCGAACAACAAAAAAAAGAGCTCGCTGATAAAGAGAAATTATTGCTTGAATTGCGTGTACAAAAAAAACAAAGCGAACTGGAGCAGGGCAGGAAAACACAGGCACAGGTATTATTGAGCAATCAGTTAGAAGCCCGGTATAATGCTACTGTAAAAGACAAACAGATAAATAACCAACAGGCAGAAATTGGCTATAATAAAAGATGGAACCTGTTTTTGGTCATCCTTTTTGTAATTGTGGCTGTTTTTGCAGCCATCGCTTATTACAGTCAAAGAAAAACCAAGCAACTAAATGCGATGATCTCAGCCCAGCATGATGAACTGGAACAAATGGGTATGGTAAAAGATACGATACTCGGAGTGGTGAGCCATGATATGCGTACGCCGGTAAACACACTAATTTCATTTACCGAATTAATTAAAGAAGGAGATATTTCCGCGGAAAAACTGGGTATATATCTTGACCAGATAAACCTCACCCTTAATCATACCTCGGCATTAATGAATAACCTGTTAAACTGGGCTGCCAGCCAAATGCAGGGATTTAAACCTATAATAGAGAAAGTTGATGCAGCTGCGGTTGCATCTAATATCATTCAATCTTTTTCAGACCGGGCGCTGGTTAAGAAAATTACACTCACACATCAAGTAGAAGCAGGTACCGTTGTAATGGCAGATGCGAATATGGTGGACCTGGTATTGCGTAACCTGGTAAGCAATGCATTAAAGTATACATGGGCTAACGGGCATATTGTAATGAAAGCTGTAACCACACCTGAGTCTGTTATTCTATCGGTTTCAGATACTGGAATGGGAATGAACGATGAGAACATTACCCGCTTTAATTCAATCACCATGCTTCCTGCCGAAAGCACAACGGGTACTGCAAGAGAGAAGGGAACGGGTTTGGGCTTATTACTCTGTAAAACATTTACACGGCTAATGAATGGAAAGATCACCGTACAAAAAAATAAAGAGGGGCCGGGATGCAGTTTCGAATTATTGCTACCGGGCGTAAAAGTGTAAGATAATTGCATGTAGTTATATTATTTAGATATATGAATAGACATTTGGTTGTAAGATTTTGGATCGCTGGGTTGTGGCTTATTTTTTTTACAGCATCAACAAATGCCTGTTCGCAACCTCCGGCAATAAATTACGGGAGGTATAAATTATTTACCAAAGACTCTGCTATTGATTTTTTATCGCCCGTTAACATGGGCGGTGCCGTTCCCCAAACTATATATAGCAATACAACCACATTTGCAGGTAATGATATTCCCGGATTGATTGATGGAAAGGCAACACATGCTGCCTTTAACCATCCATCTAAAATAGCGGTGGATAGATATGGGAACCTGTATGTTTCTGATGAATTAAATAATACCATACGGAAAATTACCCCCGAAGCCGTAGTAACTACCCTTGCCGGAAATGGTAAAACGGGTTCGGATAAAAAGAACCGCCTAAAAACAATTACCGGGTTTAACGGCCCCGGAGGTATTGCTGTAGACAGGGCAGGCAATGTATATGTGGCAGATGTATTTAATCATACAATAAAAAAAATTACCCCATCCGGCGCCGTAACCAATTTTGCAGGCAACGGACAGGCGGGTTATAAGGATGATGTAAAAGCAGCATCTGCCATGTTTAATTTCCCTGTTGACCTTGCAGTTGATGAAACCGGCAATGTATATGTGGTTGATGAAGGCAATAATAAAATAAGAAAGATAACTACTTCCGGTTCTGTAAGCACTTTTGCAGGAAGCGGATCAGTTGGCGCACTTGATCACCGAAACGGTATGCTGGCCACATTTAACCAGCCAGATGGTATAGCGATAGACAGTAAAGGCAACCTGTATATAACCGATCAATTAAATCATAAAGTCAGGAAAATCACGCCAGGCGGCACTGTATCAACAATGGCAGGGAATGGTGCGGCAGGTTCCGCAGATAATAATATTGGCATACTCGCCAGTTTCAATAACCCCCGCGGCATTGCTGTTGACCCTGCGGGAAATATATATGTAGGGGATGTGGGTAATCAAAAAATAAGGTTGATCACACCCGCCGGTGCCGTATCAACTTTATCTGGAAGTGGAGCCGCCGGCTCGCGGGATAATGCGAATGGTTCCCTGGCAGAATTTTATTTCCCAAATGGAATAGCCTTGGATACCCTGGGTAACTTATATGTAGCGGACTGCCTGAATAATAAAATCAGGAAAATTGAAACAAAGGGATATTCAATTAAGCCCGAATTATTACCGGAAGGCTTACATTTTAATTATAATACAGGTGTTATTTCCGGTACACCAACCGAAGATGTCATCAACAGTACCTACACAGTTACGGCTTATAATATTTATGGAAGCAGTACCACTAACCTCACTATTGATGTAGCTACACAACCCGGAAATGCGCTTAGTTTTGATGGATTTGATGACCGTGTGATCATCCCCGATGCGGAAATCCTGAAAACACCTGTTATTTCCATAGAGCTATGGGTGAATTTTAAAAATCTGAACTCTGATTTTGGCAGAATAATCGTAAAAAGAAATGACCTCCCCAGATATGATGACAGCTATTCTATAGGGGTGGATAGTTTGCGAAGGTTAACAGCCGGGGTTTGTTCCGGTTCGGGTACAGTAGAAGGACAAAGATTTGCAGTTCAAAAAAGCAGGCTAATCCCCAATACATGGTATTATGTTGCTGCTGTATTTACAACCGATAGTATTAAATTATATGTAAACGGTGTATTTGAACAAGCAACTTATACAGGCTTTCCGCTTAGTAAAGGTAAGAATGGCTTATTCCTGGGATTTGATGAAAAGATGGTTTTTGTATTGGATGAAGTCCGCATATTTAATACAGACAGGTCTGCATTAATAGCTTCTGACATGCACAATACACTTTCGCCTGCAACACCGGGGTTAGCGGCATATTATAATTTTAATACCGGAAAATCTGATGGCCAAAATGCCGGGCTGATTACATTGATAGACCTGACATCCCATGGCAACAATGGGGTGTTAAGTAATTTCCATCTTCTTGGAGGTAACAATTCTAACTGGGTAGAAAGTTATGCGATGGTTGTTCCAATTGCTCTTCAGGCTATCAACATTAATAATACCGGGTTCATTGCAGTATGGACAAAACCGCCTTTAGGTGAAGTGACAGATTATTCATTGGATATTTCTACTTACCCCGATTTCAGTTCATTTGTTGCCGGGTATAAAGGGTTAACAGTGGCAGGCACTTCGCAGCGGGTTAATGGGCTGGATCCCGAAACGACCTACTATTACAGGGTGAGAGCCGATAAGGTTTCTGTGAGTGGGCAAGGGGGGTATTCAAATACTATCCGGGTTAATTAATCCCAACATGCATCAACTCCATCGTTACTTATTTCGCCCAGGAGAGTAGGGTAGTGGAGTTTTTTTAATACATTTATTTATGCATAAACTATTATCCTTCCTGTTCATTTTCATTGCTTTCTCGGCAACAGCGCAACCGGTTACTTATTCAGTACAAAATGCCCATTCACATAACGATTATGTAAATGCGGTTCCATTCTGGACTGCTTATAACGAAGGATTTGGTTCTATTGAGGCAGATGTTTTTTTACAAGATAACGCATTGCTGGTGGCACATGATGCAAAAGAAATCATAGCAACGCGCTCTTTAATCAACTTGTATATAAACCCATTGATCGAATGCCTTATCAAACACAAAGGGTATCCATTTGCCGATACTTTAAAACAGTTACAGCTGTTGA
>JANXUL010000022.1 GCA_025356235.1 Bacteroidota bacterium | reverse complement strand
CTGGGAAGATTAATTAACAGCGATAAATTAGCTAAATCCCTGGAAGGAACCCTTGCCTCATCCCAACAAACAGTTCAAAGCATTAAGAAAAGTGCGGATGGGTTTAGTGATAATATGGAAGCCGTGAAACATAATTTTCTTTTACGTGGCTATTTTAAAAAGAAAGAACGCAAGCGCGTTCAGGATTCCATTGCCCAAGCAAAAACTATCGTAACCCCGGCTCCAAAAAAGAAGCAATAACCCTATGTATTAATTATGAAAAGAATACAATTACTATTCGCCAGTGCTTGTTTAGTGGCGCTTTCAGCAATATTGATAATGGGTTGTAAAAATAATAAAACAGATACAACGGCCTTAGATACTGCCGTAATCACTCCATCCCTTTCTCAACTTCCAGATACAATGAGAAAGGCTGCCAAAGATTCTTTAATCAAAAAAGAAGATAGTATTTCTATATCAGGCAACACGAATAAGGAAACAGGGAGCGAGGTCAGATTAAAAAAAGTAAGCAGGAAAGGAAGAGTTATTCTAGAGCTGTTGAAAACTGCCACCCCGGAAAAAATCGAATCCGATAAAGAAGGGATTTATAACCGTGCAGAAGTGATGCCCAGCTATCCCGGTGGAGAGAAAGCCCTGCGGAAATTTATAGAAACCACCATTCACTACCCCGAAAATGACATTGATGATAATATACAGGGCACAGTAAAAGTATATTTTGCTGTTGATGAACAGGGCAAAGTATATACACCCACTATCATTTCTCAAAAATTAGGTTATGGCCTTGAAGAAGAAGCCTTGCGGGTAATCCGGCAGATGCCAACATGGGTTCCGGGACAGATAAAAGGTAAAAACGTAAAAACACATTTTACATTACCCATAACGTATAGAATAGATTAGCTAATATTATTATATATAAAGCCACATGTCCGATAACCTGGTATAGTGACCTATTGTGGGGAAAAAAATCCCCATAATAGGTCACTATATTCATTGGGGAATTCTACAAAGTATTCATAATGAACATTTTATTTACTTTTAATATTGGCATTAAATGTGCAATTTATTTTAATACATTTATTGGATTGATTTGATAGTGTACGGCATGTAAGAGTGAACTGCTACATTCATTTTTGCTTCATTTATCAAGTCATTCTTTCATTATTGGACACCAAAATCTTACTGATGAGTAAATCAAAAGAAACTTCTTTACGTCCTGCTCCGGGTAAAGCTGCCCTCCGAAAAAAAGTAAATGGTTTATCAAATCATTCTCCCGCTATCATTAAAAAAAAGAAATCTGTCACACATCCACGCGTGAATGGAACAATGGTGGAGGAAGATGCACTTTTTAATAGCCGTGACATGCTTGAGGTATTGACCGAAGTAAAAAATGGGAATTTTAGTGTCCGCATGCCAATTGATCAGATTGGGTTGAACGGCAAGATTTGCGATACCATTAATGATATTATATCGTTGAATGAAAAAATGATGATGGAATTTACCAAGGCCGGAAATACCATCGGTAAACAAGGTAAGCTCACACAACGTATAGAAGTACCCAGTGCCCGCGGATCCTGGAGCACGGGGGTTGAATCTCTCAATACATTAATATCCGACCTTGTTCACCCCACAATTGAAATTGCACACGTTATCAGTTCTGTTGCCAAGGGAAACCTTTCGCAGGAAATGCCATTAGAAATAGGTGGCCATTACCTGCAGGGAGAATTTGCCCGTATTGCCAAAGAAGTAAACGACATGGTAAAACAGTTGAACCTTTTCTCTATGGAGGTAACACGTGTGGCAAAAGAAGTAGGCTCTGAAGGAAAATTAGGCGGACAGGCCAAAGTAAAAGGTGTGGCCGGTGTATGGAAGGACCTTACCGATTCAGTGAACCAGATGGGTAGCAACCTTACAGCCCAGGTAAGGAATATTGCAGAAGTAACCACAGCCGTTGCAAAAGGCGATTTATCTAAGAAAATTACGGTGGATGTAAAAGGCGAAATCCTCGAATTAAAAAATACCATCAACACGATGGTGGATCAGTTAAACTCCTTCTCATCAGAAGTAACCCGTGTGGCACTTGAGGTAGGTACTGAAGGAAAATTAGGCGGACAGGCACAGGTAAAAGGTGTGGCAGGAACATGGAAAGATTTGACAGACTCAGTAAATCAAATGGCCAGTAACCTTACCGGCCAGGTTCGTAACATTGCCGAAGTAACAACAGCAGTGGCGAAAGGGGATTTGTCCAGACAA
>JANXUL010000009.1 GCA_025356235.1 Bacteroidota bacterium | reverse complement strand
TTATCCAGATACAAACGCCAAGCATTACGGCTGTTCCTATTTCCACGGTAAACATTACCGGGTTACGGAACATGATTTTTGGATTTAGTTTGAGAAAAGATTGCTGCAAAGCTTCTTTCACAAGTGTGGATTCGAAAAGTTTGGTTGATTTATTTGACATAGGTTATCCCTCCAGGCCATCCCGTAAAGGAGGGCTTTTATTTTAGTTATGTGTGAGATGTTTCATTTATATTCTGTGGTTGAAGAGTGCACGCAACGCTGTCGGTTAGGGTTATGTTGCGTGGCCCCTTATTTTAATGACGCATACTGAAATATTCAGAGATGGGCCCAAGTGTTAATGCGGGGAAGAATGATAACGCGGCGATAATAAAAATCACTGCAAAAATCATAATACCAAATGTGCCCGTATCGGTTTTTAGTGTGCCAGCACTTTCAGGTACATATTTTTTATTGGCCAGTATTCCTGCAATAGCTACCGGGCCAATAATTGGCAGGAACCTTGCCAGCAACATGATGATGCCACAACTGATATTCCACCATGGGGTATTATCACCCAACCCCTCAAAACCACTGCCGTTATTGGCCGATGAAGAAGTGTACTCGTACAGCATCTCACTAAAGCCATGATTGCCGGGATTATTTAGCCAGCTTGCATACGCTGTGGGATTGTGTGAGAACAGATAACTGGCTAGTGCCGTGCCCACTAAGATCAGGAATGGATGCAGAAGAGCGATAATCGCCGCAATCTTCATTTCCTTAGCTTCAATTTTTTTACCCATGAATTCGGGTGTACGTCCTACCATCAAGCCGCTGATGAATACAGCGATAATGATGAAAATATAAAAATTCAGAAATCCAACCCCTACACCACCATAGAAAGAATTGATCATCATGCCCAGCATGGCAAACATGCCGGTGAGTGGCGTAAAACTGTCGTGCATGGCATTTACAGAACCATTGGAAGTAACCGTAGTGGTAATGCCCCAATACGCAGAGGCTGCAGAACCAAAACGTACTTCTTTGCCTTCCATGCTTCCAAGATTTTGAGCAATACCCATTTTGGCAATGGCGGGATTGCCCTTCATTTCCAAATAAATGGATGGGATAACAAAAAGTAAAAAACCAATAGTCATTATACCAAAAACCATCCACGCAAAACGTTTTCTTTTGATCATATATCCCAAAGCGAAAATCATGGCAATAGGGATGAGTAAAATGAGTATGTTCTCAATTATATTGGTGAAGTAAGTTGGGTTTTCCAATGGGTGTGCGGAGTTGGCGCCAAAAAAACCGCCCCCATTGGTGCCAAGTTGTTTTATGGCTACCAGCGCAGCGGCCGGTCCGCGGCTAACATTCACCGTATCGCCCTGAACAGAGATAAACTGGTCTTTGCCTTTAAACGTCATGGGTGTGCCATTGAATACCAGTATAACCGCCATCACAATAGATATGGGTAATAATACCCTTGTCAACGATTTGATGAACAGGTTATAAAAATTGCCTAGTTTATCGGTTGTTTTTTCTTTCATGGCAAGAAATACAACAGCACAGGCGGCCATGCCCGCAGCGGCACTGATAAATTGAAACAACATCAATATCAGCTGACCTAGATACGATACACCACTTTCACCGGAATAGTGTTGCAGGTTGGTATTGGATATAAAACTGATAGATGTGTTAAAAGCAAGATCCGCTGTCATAGAAGGGTTACCATCGGGATTGAGTGGTAACGAGCCCTGTGTCATTAATACCAGCATGGATAACAGGAACCAAACCATGTTGATGGTAAGCAATGCGACAAGATGCTGTTTCCAGTTCATCTCTTTTTCCGGTTTAATACTGCCGGCTTTAAAAAAAAGTTTGTCTAATGGATGCAATAAACCATCTAACCAGGTTCTGTGCCCGCTGTAAACTTTACCAATATAATTACCCAATGGTATGGCTAACGCCACCGTTAATAAAAACATCAGCATTACGCCAAGAATTTCTGTGTTCATAATAAAATATTTATTCCCCCTTCAGGGAGTTAGGCGGTTAAAACTTCTCTGGTTTTACTAATACATAACAGATGTAACAAAACACCACTATGGAAATGATAAATAATGCTAACATGGGTTTACATTTTAAGTGATTCGCAATAAGTGTATTATTTAAAACTTTTAGATTTTTTCGAAAAAATCAATGGATTTAAAAAAAATTGCGAAACCAATAAGGCCTCCGGCGATAAGTAGTATGAGTAACATAGTATTTGGTTTATGATAGTATGCCAAACAATGTGCCTGCGGGAGGTGAGTAATGAATAGTGAATGGTGAAAGGGTTACTGGTATTGGATTTACAGGAATTTTAAGTGATAGTCGTACTAGTTTTTGCTAATACAAAACCCTTCCATTTTGAAAGGGGGGTTTTCAAAATGGAAGGGTTTAGGCTATTTTAACCCTCTGTATAATTCAGTGTATGCTGAGTTGTAGAAGGTAGTACTTAACTAAGAATATGGTACTCTTCGATTTTTCTGTATAAAGTGGTAAGGCCAATATTGAGTAACCTCGCAGTTTCTGTTTTATTACCTTTGGTATGATTGAGTACCCGCTGAATATGCAATTTTTCAACACTGGTGAGATCGAATGCAGATAAAGTTTGTGTGTTATGTGTGGTTTGCAGTTCGAGGGGCAGGTTGCAAAGCGTTAGTTCGGTTCCATCAGCCAATATTACGGCCCTTTCTATTATATTTTTTAGTTCTCGGATATTACCTTTCCAGTCGTGCTGTTGTAAATGCTCCAGGAATATCTTATCCATCCCTTCTATTCGCTGGTTGGTTTTTTCTGCGAAGAATTTTAGAAAATGACTCGCTAATACCGGAATATCTTTTTTTCTGTCGCGCAATGCGGGCAATATGATCGTAAAAACATTCAGGCGATAAAACAGATCTTCCCTGAATTTCCCTTCCTGTACCTCTGCCTGCAGGTTGCGGTTGGTGGCCGCAATAATGCGTACATCCACCTTACTTGTTTTTGTATCTCCTACTTTAATAAATTCACCGGTTTCCAAAACACGCAATAATTTGGCCTGCAGTTCAACGGACATTTCACCTATTTCATCTAAAAACAAAGTTCCGGTATTGGCTTCTTCTATTAAGCCACGCTTATCTTTAACAGCACCGGTAAATGCACCTGCTTTATAACCGAATATTTCACTTTCCAGTAATTCTTTGCTGAAGGCGCTGCAATTGAGTGCCATAAAAGGCTTGCTGTTTCTTTTACTGCCGGTATGAATGGCCTGCGCAAATACTTCTTTGCCGGTTCCTGTTTCGCCTAAAAGCAAAACGGTGGCATGTATAGGTGCTACTTTTTTAGCGAGGAAAACGGCTTCATTGATCTGCGACGAATTACCCAATATGCTTTCGAAACCGTATTTTTTGCCAACCTGCTGCTCCAGTTGTGTAATCCTTTTTTGTAACTGCACTTTTTCAAATGCCTTATTCAGCAGCGGTATGATCCTGTCGTTGTCATCGCCTTTGGTTATGTAATCAAAAGCACCGTTCTTCATGGCCTGCACACCATCGGCAATATTGCCATAAGCCGTGAGCAGGATAATTTCGACAGCAGGGTATTTGAGTTTGACTGTGTTTACAAAATCAACACCGCTTCCATCGGGAAGCTTAACATCGCATAAAACAATATCAATGGCTTCCTTTTCTAATAGTTTTAGCCCACCTTTTAATGTGGGTGCTTCATATACAGTAAACCCTTCCAGCTTGATGATTCGGCTGAGGAGGCTCCTTAATTTTTCTTCATCATCTACCAGCAAAACTGTACCCACTTTTTTTTATAAAGATAGGTTATCGTAGTATATGCTTTTTTCAAACACATTGTAAAATAGGAAAGAGTATATTAATTGTAAGCTATATGCCTGGATCTTTTTTTAACCCTTAGCTTACTTCAGCTCTGTCATCGGGCTCACATTATTATCCATGTCAACCGAAACCACAAATATGCGTTTATCTTTCGTATCGGGTATTTTGGCCATGTCTATCACGGCCACTTTATCTGCAACCACTAGCTGAACCAATTGAGCAAGCACAAACCGCACTTCGGTATTTAATGTTAAAGTGAGGATGCCAAATGCTTTAATTTTTTTATCGCCTTTGTAAACAAGCTTTACCATATTATTTGCCTGTTTCTCAATTAATGGCTGGGCCGGAGCAGTATTGTCTATCCATGCCATGGGTGGCACTAATGCCGGGTAATGATAGTAGTGATTGCGCAGGCTGTCGCTCCAACCATTTGGATTGGTTTCAAAGGATTTACTGCTAAAATAAACACTTCCCTGTGTGGTTGGGTAAGCCCTTACTGCCTGTAATTGCTGCGGTATTTCTTTCGGGCTTCGCCATGCGGCGTTGGTGCCAGCTCTATAAAAACCGTGACCGATATATAATTGCCTGCCATAGGTATGCTCATTCCACCAATCTATTAATACATCATAATCTGCCAGTTTGTGGCCCCGCTCCCAATAAAGTTGCGGCACCACATAATCTATCCATCCTTTTTGCAGCCACAATAAAATATCTGCATACAGGTCATCATAATTGGTCTGGCCCGCTTTGGTATCACTGCCCATGGGATCCTGGCTTTTGTTGCGCCATACACCAAAAGGACTGATACCAAATTTGATATGAGGGTTTACTTTCCGGACGATAGTATGTATTAGCAGAATAACACTGTCGCAGTTGCTTCTTCGCCAATCTTCTTTTTTCATGCCATTACCATATTTCTCAAAATCTTTCTGATCAGGGAATTCTTTTCCTGTGATACGGTAAGGATAAAAATAATCATCCATGTGGATACCATCAATATTGTAACGGGTTACCAGGTCTTTCACCACTTTAGCAGTATGCTGACGAACTTCGGGCAAACCTGGATTAAAATATTTTTTATCACCATAAATCAAAAACCATTCAGGATGTATTTTAGTAAGATGTGATGGGGAGATGGAAGAGCTTAACAAATTAAATACGGCCCTGTATGGGTTTAACCAGGCATGAAATTCCATACCCCGTTTATGGGTTTCAGTAATCATGAATTCCAAAGGGTCGTATAAGGGTGTTGGTGGTAAACCCTGCTTACCGGTTAAGAACTCGCTCCATGGTTCGTATGGAGATGGATAGAGTGCATCACCTGCGGGCCTGATCTGTACAATCATCGCGTTCATGCCATTACGCTGATGCATATCCAACAACCTGATATATTCTGCTTTTTGTTCGGCAACTGATAAGTTTTTTTTACTGGGCCAGTCAATATTGGCTACGCTGGCTACCCAAACACCCCGGAACTCATAATTGGGTGAGGATACCTGTGCCATCGCTTTTTGAAATGGGTAACAGGAAAATACTGCCAGGCAAATAACAAAGAGGTTCTTCATAAAACGAAGATAAACCTAAGCGGGATGGGTTTTACCTATTGTGGATGAATTCGTGAGCAGTGGAAGATAAATTAACAATGGTTAAGCAGGGTCACGCATTTTATCTAATAACTTATTTAACACAGCGGCTTCTTCGGCACTAAGTCCCCGCAGAATGCTGTCTAATGCTTGGTTCTTTTTATCAAGAGATTCCAATACGGCAATCCCTTTTTTGGAAATATTCACATCTACCAAACGCTTGTCGTAGGAGCAGACTTTTTTCTCAACCAATCCTTTCTTTAATATCCTTTCTACAATACGGCTGGTATCGCTCATTTTATCAAGCATGCGTTCCCGTATCTGCAAAGTACTCATGGGTTGTTTATTGCCCCTTAATATTCGGAGGATATTATATTGTTGTGGAGTAATGTCTTCCACCTCCAAAAAATCCTTGATCTTTTCATGTAGCCAGTTTGCAGAAAAAATAATATTCACAGTGGCTTTCTGGTGTTCATTCCTGAAGGCCTGTTGCTGTATATCTTTTTCAATACCCATAGCGCAAGTTAGTTAGCAACGGAAGTTAAATGGCAAAAGTTAAAAAATAGTAAAATACCCGTATCACGCACCCCGCACCTTCACTCCTCACTCCATACTTTCAACCCCTCGCTACAGTTGGCGCAGATATCTATGTTTTTTCGGCTGGTAAGCAGTTCACGGCGAAATTGTTTGTAGTTGTCATTATGCCAGGTTTCTTTAAAACTTTGTGCTTTCAGGTTCCCCAGTTGGTGTGTGGCATCTTTATCAAAACAGCAGGGAACCACCAGTCCATCCCAGGTAATCACATTTGCGTGCCAGAGTTTCCAGCAATGATTGCCAAGGCCACTTTTCACTTTCATATTGCCGGATGCATCTTTTTTATAACGGCTGTATTTGTTATTGACAGGAATTAGTTGATGGGGGTCGTTTTCATAATCGTACACTTGCGCCGTTTTAAAACGAACCTGGTCTACACCTATCTCTTTACCTAATTTTTTTACTTCTTCTATCTGGTGCTCATTCGGTTTTACAACAAGGAATTGAAAAAAGATAAAAGGCGTTTTACTGTTCATTTGTTTTTTCCATTTCACAATATTGCGTGCACCCTCCAGTACTTTGTCCAGTTTGCCGCCAACACGGTATTGCTGGTAAACATCCTGAGAAGTGCCGTCTATTGAAATGATCAGTCGGTCAAGGCCACTCTCAACCGTTTGTTTGGCCTTTTCATCTGTTAAATAATGTGCGTTGGTAGAAGTGGCCGTATAGATGCCTTTATCATGTGCATACTTCACCATGTTTAAAAAATCGGGATTGAGGTATGGCTCACCCTGAAAATAAAAAATAAGGTATAGCAGGTCCTTATAAATATCATCAATGGTTTGCCTGAAAAAACTATTTTCCAGCATACCCGTTGGCCGTGTAAAAGCCCGCAAGCCGCTGGGGCACTCGGGGCAGCGCAGGTTACAGGATGTGGTAGGTTCAAACGAAATAGAAATGGGTAACCCCCACTGAACTGGCTTGCCTGTTAATTTAGTTACCTGGTAGCTGCTATATACTTTTGCGGCGTTCCATAACCGGCGGGGCCTGAGCTTGGTTAAAAAATTAATACTATCGTTCCAGTTAAAGTAAGGCATAATGGATGGTAAAAATAAGCGAGAATCGCAATACGAAGCAGTTTCTTACTAAACCACCCCAATTAGGGGAATTTCCAAAAATTGTAGACTTTTTGCTACAAATAAAAAAGGGTTGGTTTAACATTCTTTTGGTAAACATTTGATAGGTACATGCGTCTACTATAAAGAACTTGCATCAGGCAACGGAGAAACAAGGCTTTGTATCTTTTAGAAAGAGTTAACAGAAGAAATAAAACCGGTGGCACAAGGTTTGCGTATGTAACAGTATAACAATTAAAAATTTCAACTCTCTCATAAGCAGTTAGTTTTGGTTGCGGTCCCGATTTCCATCGGGACCAATTTTTTTTATACTCCCCTCATGGCAAAAATTTCTCAACCTATAGATATAACCCAGTAAACTCCCTAATCCATCAGCCAGAATATCCCAAATTTCAAATGACCGGTTTGGGATCCAGTA
>JANXUL010000299.1 GCA_025356235.1 Bacteroidota bacterium | reverse complement strand
AACCAGAAAGAGGCTACAGTAGAAATCAGTGTGCGGGTGTTTACGGAGGACCTCGAAAAAACCCTGCAGAAATATACTACGGCAAAACTCGATATCATCAATCCGGCAGATAAGGTTTTTTTAGAAAAACAGTTCAGTAATTATATTACGCAGAAAATAAAACTAAAGATCAATGGCCGCGCTTCTGTTCTTAACTATGTGGGCTATGAGATACAAAAGGAAAGTATCTGGACCTATTTTGAAATAACCAGAGTACCCGAAGCAAAAAAAATAGAAGTTGATTGCAGCTTATTGTTTGATTTTGAAAAGAGTCAAACCAATATTTTTCATGTGAAAAGTAAGGGAGTAGAGAAAAGTTTTAAATTAGATTACCCGGCGAATGTGGCGATGTTTGATTTCTAGTACCACATACTAATCATTCTTCAGTAACCCCGACAGGTGCGTATTATTTCGATACCCCGAAAAATGATTTTTACAGTTTATTTATAAGCACCTCCTTAATACCATCTACACCATCCCTGTTAAAGAGAATATGATCGCTTACATTTTACAGGAAAAACCCTGAATAACAATCAGGCATTCCCCTCTTACATAAAAGGTATGACTGGGATAAGTTTGTATCCGACAACAAACAGCATCCTAATTAACCAATGATAAAGTCATTATTCAATTTATACTACTTAAGAAACCGCGATGGTACCCTAAAGGGGTATATGAAATATATTATTTATGAATATTTTTACAGACGTTTAATAGGGTAATTATTAGGTGTTTAGGGAAATCCATTTATCAAAGTATTGTTCAAAGTAACCAGTTGATAACGAACCCCTGATTGATTACATTTTAATTATCCAAGTATTCTGCAAAACCAAACCTGACAGCTAGTAGAGCCCGCCTTCTCAATTATCTGACGGTTTATCCCCCCAAACATTGCTGAAATATTAATCTTCGTGTTGCACAGGATGACTTTGCCAAAGACTTGGTATTTAATTATTTTTTCTGAAAGATGATTAATTATTCGTTGCCCGTCAATTAATGTGCTCAGGTATTACGATCTGTTAAAGCATTTATTTAACAAATAAACGGATACGAATGATTATGCCCCAAGAGAAAATTGAGCAATTGACTGAAAGGGAAATGGAAGTTTTATGGCAAGTGGCCAAGGGCAGACTGAATAAAGAAATCGGTGCAGATTTGGATATAAGCCTTGACACAGTAAAAAACATATAAAAAATATTTATCGAAAAATAAATGCCCGAAACAGGATTGAAGCTGTGCATTATGCATTGATGCTTACATCCAAAGGATAAAGTCCAACGCATATTTCTTGAAGCCTTACCTAATAAGTGTAACTAACTGATTACGGTAAGCAAACGCATAACAGGCTGCAAAAAAATAAAAAGCAACCTGAAGGGACCCGTATTTGCTAATCTCAAATATACAGACCATGAAACACTATCTACAACTCAAGCTGCTGCTGCTGCTCATTTGCCTGCAAGGGTACAGCATAGCTCAAAAAACGAAACCTGCACCGCGATGGCGTTTGCAGGCAACCGCAGGCGCATCATTTAATTATTTCACCGACGAACAGCCCCACACAGGAATGGATGTAGGTGGTACAGCGCAAATCCGCTTAAACTATTCAACATCCAAACATTTCAGTTTGTATGCTGAAACGGGGTATGCTGCAGCGGGTGGATCACTAACCAAATTCACAGATAACTCTTGGCTGGGATTTGATCCAACCATCACGTTCAAAAACGTAAAGCAGAGCAATTATCTCATACACAGCCTGGAGTCAAGCGTTGGCGCTGCGTATACGATCTCTACAAAAGGTTTGTGGTCTGTGAAAGTGTATGTGGCGCCAACCCTTAACCTCACAATGGGAGAAACGGAAAACTACGAGAAAACAGGAAACCTGATTTCAGGCGTTGACCGTTCCCCCGGCGTGATCGCGACCATTAACGGCAACCAGTATGTTGACAAATTTAAACCGTACTGGTGGTCATTTACTTCCGGTTTTCAGGTAGGGCTTCCTGTTAAGAAAATGCAGGATATCCTTATTGATTTCCGGTATGTATGGGGCGTAAGTTCCGTATTGGATGATTACTCTTATATCGGCGCATCCGGTGTTTCGGGTAATATCAGAACCAGTTCTTTCCGGGTGGGCATAGGTTATTCCATTCCGGCTTTTGGAAAAAAAGTTAAACAGACAAAATAACCCATTCAAATTTTTATCACAAACCAAAACAAATAAACCATGTTACATTCAAAACTTATTAAATCCATTGCAGCGGTTATGCTGATGGTGGCAATTTTTGTTGCCTGTAAAAAAGACGCATTCAGCGAGAAGGACGCCATAGCGGCGCAGACCACACTGCTGCAGATGAGATACGACCAGGAAATTAAGCTGGAACAACTAAAACAATCAGGAGCAACTGCTCTTGCTCTGTTACGTGCTTCGGATCGCCTCAAGGATGATTTTCTTGCCATGCTTGCGCATGAGTTACGCAATCCGTTGGCGCCCATTAGCGCAGCGGCTGATCTTTTATCGACCACCAATCTCGAC
>JANXUL010000274.1 GCA_025356235.1 Bacteroidota bacterium | reverse complement strand
GCTTTCAATATCAAGTCCATTCAGGTTACGGCCTACATCAACACTATAACCGTTAACAGCCAGGTAGTTTTCATCGCCACCCCATAAAGTTATTTGGGGGTTGGTTTTTTTATCCCCGTAATGAATTTCCTGTGCACCCGGTCCACGGCGGTAAATACTAATTTTGGCATTGGGGAAAGCAAAATTAGTTTTAAAAAATTCCGCTTCTTCTTTACGGATAGGTTTTCCCAGATTTGATTTCTTTTCTTTTAACCCACGTTTCTTCTTGGCAAAATCCCCGTTATTCCTGCCATTGCCACCCAACCGCACACGTGATTCTTTAAAACGGATACTGAATGCATTGGCCCCCATGGAAGAGAAGCTCTCTTTAAGGCTCTGGTTCATGGCTTCAATGGCAGTAATGATGCCGATTAGCGCCATAATACCAAAGGCAATGATGGCAACAGTAATACCTGTCCGCAATTTATTACTGCGAACGGTGCGCCATGCCAATGTGAGGGAATCAAAGGTTGTCATTCAAAAAGGGGTTCATCCATTTTTCAACCTTATAAAGATAATTGAGAATACCCAACCCGGCTAAACTGGGTTGATAAATATGAGGAGCGGTTAAAAGTAGAAATAATTAAGCACGATGGAAGGAAATATGCCTAACAGGATGATCAGTGCTGCCAATAAAACCAACCCCGTTTTAAACCCGGTGGTGATAGTGGTCGTTTCTGGCTCTCCTTCTTTAAAATACATGGCCTGAATTACACGGAAATAATAATATACACTAATCGCTGCAAATACCACAGCTACAATCACCAGCCATAAAGAACCGCCGGTTTTTACTACTGAGGCCAGCATATAATATTTAGCGAAGAATCCGGCTGTGAGGGGTATACCCGCCAGTGATAATAAAAAGACCGTATTGGCAAATGCCAGCACCGGCTGCGATTTTGCCAGGCCATTAAACCCATCAAATGTATAATCCTTCATTTTGATAAGTATGGCGAAAATACCAATGGTTGCAAAGCTGTAGGCTGTTGCATACAAAAGAATACCTTCTTTGGCAAAGTCGTTATTGCTGTACAAAGCAAACAACATAAAGCCTGCCTGTGCAATACTGGAATAAGCGAGCATCCGTTTTACACTTTGCTGGAATACGGCTGTAATATTTCCGATTAATAGAGTTGCAATAATGACAAATGCCAGCAGTATTTTCCAGGTGGGTCCCAGTACATCGGTATGTGTATCAAACAAACGGATGAAAGCAATAAAACCTGCTGCTTTTACAATCGTGGCCATGAAAGAAGTGAATACGCCCGGTGCCCCGTCATACACATCCGGTGTCCAGAAATGAAAGGGGGCTGCCGACACTTTAAAGCACATAGAAACAAATAATAATAATAAACCCGCCACTTCTAAAAACGAAGTTTTTACCACCCCCGCAGAAGGGGAAATAGAAGTGGTGCCCAATGCAAATGTTCCTGTGGCACCATATACAAGAGCAATACCCATTAGCATAATGCCTGTTGAGAAGGCCCCCATTAAAAAATATTTAAGAGATGCTTCATTGCTCTTCAGGTTGCGTTTATCGGTACCTGTTAAAATGTATAGGGGAATTGACATGATCTCAATTCCCAGGAACAGCATCAATAAGCCGTTAAAAGAAGAGAGTATACTTACCCCGCATAATACAAAAAAGATAAGGGCATAATATTCTGCTGTATTCACACCTACATTTTCTATCTCTTTTCCGCTAAGCAATACATAAATAAGTGTTGCAGTAATCGCAATAGAGTTAAAAAATAATCCAAACTTTTCGAAATTGAGCAGGGAATGCGTATCTACATGCACCACATAACCACCGTAAGTGTTCAGTACATTGGCCACTAACAGCAGGAACAGTCCTACTGCCGCAATTTTTGTAATGTTAGATTTATTTTTTGTGATGATGCCGCTAAACATCATAACAACACCTAATAAAGCCGAAAGTATGATTGCATTCATAAAACTTATCTTATAGCCTGTGCGTAGTCATCACACAAACCAATTTCTATATTAACGATTTACCATAATGGCATTAACAGTGTCTTTGGTCAAATTGATCAATGGTTGTGGATATACGCCCAATGCAATAACCATAATGGCCAACACAACCAGCACCCATTGTACATTGCTGCTTATATCAACTGCATTTTCAGTAGCGGCAACTGTATGGCCATATAATATTTTCTGAACCATGTTCAATGTGTAAACAGCAGCGAGTATTACACTGATGCCGGCTACGGCAGCCATCCACATATTGTATTGGAAAAGCCCGTTGAACATCAGGAATTCGCCGATAAAAGCATTTGTTAAAGGCAACGCGATATTGGCTAATGCCATTATCACCAGTAATATAGCCAATACAGGTGCTTTTTGTGCAAGGCCGCCCAGTTCACTGAATTTACGGGTGCCTAATTGCTGTTCAATTACATCAGCAATGATCCACAAACCGATCACGTTGATTCCGTGGTTAAACATCTGTATCATCACACCCTCCATCCCTGTTTTATTGTGGCTGAACATGGCAGCACACATTAAGCCGATATGTGCAATGGATGAATATGCGATTAAGCGTTTAATATCATCCTGCCGTATGGCAATCAAAGAAGCATATAGCATCCCTGTAACAGAAAGTATTATAATTATGTTTGCAAATTGAACAGACGCATTCGGGAAAACCGGCAGCAACCATCGTACCACTGCAAAAATTCCCATCTTAACCATGATACCGCTTAAGACCATAGTGGTGGAAGTAGGCGATTGTTCGTAAGCATCCGGCTGCCAGGTATGGAAAGGGAATACGGGCATCTTGATAGCGAAAGCAATAAAGAATAACCAAAAAATAAATCCTTCCTGTTTGGCTGCCAGTTTGATATTATAAAAAGATCGCAAAGCGAAGGAATGGTCAGGTGTATGAAAATACAGGTATAAAATACCCACTAACATTAATAAGGACCCGATAAATGTATAGATGAAAAACTTAAACGTAACGGCAATTCTTTTTTCGCCACCCCATAATGAGCATAGAAAATAAACAGGCACCAGGGCAAGCTCCCAGAAAAAATAAAATAATAAAGCATCCGTGGCAACGAAAACGCCGATAAGTCCGGCCTGCGTTAATAACATCAATCCATAAAAGCCACCGGGGTTTTTATATTGATTTTTATACGTTGCCCCGAAAATAAGCGGGAATGATACAGCCGTTAACAGGCATAACATTTTACCCATGCCGTCCATTGATAAGGAGAACCGGCTGCCCAGGTCGGGCAACCATGCAGAATCGAAAGCTAACTGTTGACTGGGATAGAAAAAAATACCTGCTATGGCAACGGTTAGCGTGATAAAGGAAGACAGCAATGCCCAGCTTTTAGCCGTATTGCTGTGATTCAAAAAGAAACTTACCAGGCCGGTAATTAATGGGATCAATATGAGTAATACAGGGATCATATTCTTTCTTTAACGCTGCAAACCTTATTAAAATATTTTACTGAAAAAACGCATGATAGACAGGTCGTTAAACCATATTACAAAAAATACCACTATCGCCAATACCATGATTAAAATATAGTTACCTACCTGGCCACTCTGCAATAAGCGTAGTTGCCTTGAACCATATCCCACTAATCTACCTACGCCATTCACCATACCATCAATACCACTTTTCTCAACAATGTTTTTGAAGAAACCTGCCAATCCATTCAAAGGGTTTACGATAAGGCTATCATACAATTCATCTATATACCATTTGTTTTCCAGCAGTTTTGAAAAACTGCTATCCACCTGTTCAGTGGCCCGGTATTTTTTATACCGGTTTACTGTAAACAAAATAATAAGTATGATAGCAAGCGTAGAACTGCCCATCATTAAATATTCCTGTGAAGCTTCCAGGTGATGGTGTTCGGCAATTTTTGCAGACTCGGCAAAAATGGGTGCTAAAAAATGTTCCAGGCTATGTGCATTGCTTGCCAACACTTCGGGGATGCCTATCAAACCACCCACTACAGAAAGAGCCGCCAGGATAATCAATGGGATGGTCATGGCAGACGGGCTCTCGTGTATATGGTTTCCCTGATCCTGTGTACCTCTGAAATCTCCCAGGAAAGTGAGGGTATATAAACGGAACATATAAAAAGCCGTCATTAATGCACCGCCCACACCTACAAAATAGTAAATGGGGTTTTTAGCGAATGCGGCGGTTAATATTTCATCTTTAGAAAAGAAACCTGAAAATGGCGGAATACCGGCAATGGCCAGGCAGGCAAGTAAAAAAGTGATATGCGTAATGGGCATATATTTTTTCAACCCACCCATTTTGCGGATATCCTGTTCATGGTGCATGGCATGGATAACAGAGCCGGCACCCAGGAATAATAAGGCTTTGAAAAAAGCATGCGTCATCACATGAAACACAGCCCCTGTATACGCACCCACACCCAATCCTAAAAACATATAGCCAAGTTGACTTACGGTTGAGTAAGCCAGCACTTTTTTAATATCATTTTGTTTTAATGCAATGGTTGCGGCGAAAATAGCTGTAGCCAAACCCACCACTGCCACCAGTGTTTGGGTAGCGGGGGCCATTGTATATAAAATATTGCTTCGGGCAATCATGTAAATACCGGCGGTAACCATGGTGGCTGCGTGGATCAATGCAGATACTGGTGTAGGACCAGCCATCGCATCGGGAAGCCAGGTATATAAAGGAATTTGTGCACTCTTACCCATGGCACCTACGAATAATAAAGTGGTGATGGCGGTTACATCAAAACTGCTGAGTTTAGATACATTCGCAAAAACATCGCCATAAGAAGCTGTTCCTAATCTGAACAATAACCAGAATACTGCCAGTAAAAAACCAAGATCGCCAATACGATTCATCACGAATGCTTTGCGGGCAGCATAGTTATACGTGTTATTCTTAAACCAAAAACCGATAAGTAGGTAAGAACATAAACCAACTCCTTCCCATCCAATAAACATGATCACATAGTTGGCACCTAACACCAATAAGAGCATAGAGAACACGAAGAGGTTCAGGTAAGCGAAATACCTGCCAAAATGCTGCGGCTCCTCCTCATGCATATAGGCCGTAGAATATAGGTGTATGAGGAACCCAATACCGGTGATGATTAAAAGGAATAAAGAAGACAACTGATCAACCTGGAAGGCAAAAGGAATTTGAAAACTTTCTACATTGATAAAGTCAAATAAGGCAATAACGCTGGCCCCATTATTTTTTACATCAAAAAAGATCAGCAGGCTTACTACAAATGATGCCAGTATTGCACCACTTCCTACAATACCTATCAATGATCTGGACATAGATTTACGCCCCAATCCATTGATCAGAAAACCCAGCAGGGGAAATAAAGGAACTAAATAAACGAGTTTGCTCATACCAGTCAAGCTTAACGCTTAACGCTGCATGCGTAATGTTTAACGCATTTAGCGTTAGGTATTTCGCTTTAAGCGTTTTGCGTGTTTAGTTTTTCAACCTGTTTAAAAAATTAATATCTACCGAATGCGTATTCCTGTACATCATAACAATAATGGCTAACCCCACACTTACTTCCGCCGCAGCTACTACCATGATGAAGAATACAAATAGCTGTCCGTCTATACCCACTGTTGTTTCGGGGTTCGCACCAATTGCCAGGCCGTAATGCATTTTTGAAAATGCCACCAGTAATAGATTCACTGCATTCAACATCAGTTCCACACACATGAATACAATGATTGCATTACGGCGTGTTAGTACACCGATAATACCGATGCTGAATAACGCTAAACAGAGATAGATGTAATATTGTATTGGCATTTTATAAGCTTAAGGCCCAACGCTTAACGCTGAACGAATTTTTAAAATTATTCTCCTACCAAAGCGTTCAGCGTTAAGCTTTCCGCGTTCGGCATTTTATTCTTTCTTACCAATAACCACCGCCCCTACCATGGCACTTAGAAATAATACACTCGAAATTTCAAATGGCACAACATAATCACTGAACAAAGCTTTACCCAGGTTTTTGATTAACCCGATATTCCCGTCTTTCATTAAAGCCGTTTTATGCTGCATATCTGTTGCCTGGCGCACCAATGATACCAGCACCATTAAAAAACAGCCACCCGAAACTGCTCCGGCCAGTTTCATCCACACATGTTTCTGTGGTTCCGTTTCGGCATTCAGGTTCATTAACATGATTACAAAAAGAAACAGTACCATAATGGCACCTGCATATACGATGAGGTTTACAATAGCCAGGAACTGCGCATTCAATAAAATATAATGTCCCGAGATGGCAAAAAATACGGCAATCAGCCACAATACACTGTGTACCGGGTTCTTGCTCACCAATACCATAATGGCACTGAATATGGCCAGGGCACTCAGAAAAAAGAATAATATTTCGGTCGTACTCATAATGTTAATTAATCATTGATAATCAGTATACATAATTAATGACTGGATATCCGGTTACTAATTATCCATTGCTAATTATTAATTCGCTGTCGTCGGCGCATCTTTGCCTCTTGCCTTTGCATACGCTTCAGGTTCGGTTTTAGGATCGGGTATCAGCAAATCTTCTTTCCCATATATAAATCCCTTGCGGGTAAAATTAGCCGGTGCAAATGTTTCGCTTAAATAGATCGCATCTTTCGGGCAGGCTTCTTCGCACAAACCACAAAAAATACAACGCAGCATGTTGATCTCGTATTTTGCTGCATACTTCTCTTCACGGTATAAATTTTCCTCGCCGGGCAAGCGTTCTGCTGCTTCCATGGTAATGGCTTCTGCAGGGCAAGCTACGGCACATAAGCCACAGGCAGTGCAGTTTTCGCGCCCTTCCTCATCCCGGTTCAATACATGCAACCCGCGGAAGACCGGGCTGAATGGCCTTGTTTGTTCCGGGTAACGGATAGTTGGTTGCTTTTTAAAAATATGACTGAATGTAATAGCCATGCCTTTAACGATAGCCGGTATATACAACTTCTCCATAAAGCTCATGGGCTTACGGCTTACCGCTTTTGACCTGTTTGTTAATGCCTGCATGTTTTTTCTCTCCCTTAGTGCTCTAAGCTGTCTGCTTAAAGGTTAGCAAAAATATTTTTATAGCCTGTTGATCCCAACTTTATCTCTTTCCTCATCGTTCCTTGTGTCACTCACTTGTACTTCTGCTCTTGACGCAACATAGAGAAGTCCTCAATCGTGCGTAAATATCCAACTCACTATTCAAAAACCTCATCCCTGGTGCCACAGTATCACCGCCCCGGTTGCCAGCATATTTACTAATGCCAGTGGTATTAATGTTTTCCAGCCAAGGTTCATCAACTGGTCGTAGCGGAAACGCGGGATGGTCCAGCGTATCCACATGAATACAAAGATAAAGATGGCGATCTTGGTCAGCAATGCCAGCACACCCAGTATCGCCGCTACATTTGGTGCAAGTGTGCTTTCATTTAAGAAAGGAATATCATAACCCCCAAAGAATAAACAGGCCATGATCGCACTGCTCATGATCATATTAATATATTCTGAGAACAGGTAGAACCCGAGTTTCATAGATGAATATTCCTGGTGGTAGCCAAAATTCAATTCATTCTCCGCTTCGGGCAGATCAAATGGGGTACGGTTACACTCAGCCATGGCACAGATGAAAAATATCAAAAAGCCAAGCGGCTGATAGGCTACATTCCATAATTGGCCGGGGCCCATCTGTTGTTCAACGATTGTCTTCAAACTTAATGAGCCGGAGATCATCAGTACCGCGATCAATGCCAAACCCATGGCCAGTTCATAACTGATGGCCTGCGATGCGCCACGTAAGGCAGCCATTAGTGAGAATTTATTATTAGAGGCCCATCCCCCGATCATAATTCCATATACACCCATACTTACCACACCAAACACATACAATATGCCAATATTGATATCAGCTATCTGCAGGTCAATACTTCTGTCGAACAATTCTATATGACTGCTCCAGGGAATTACTGCGCAACTCATCAGTGCAGCCGTCATAGCTAGACCAGGGCCTAAAATAAATAAACTTTTATTCGCCGTATTGGGAATAATCTCTTCTTTCATGATCAATTTTAAACCATCCGCAAAAGGTTGAAATAATCCAAACGGGCCTGCACGATTGGGCCCTGGCCTGTCCTGCAATACGGCCGCAACTTTTCGCTCGGCGAACGTTGTATATAATGCAATACCCAGGCTCGCAAACACAATGATCGCGATTAATATTAATTTTTCAATGAGTAAGGCCCAGTCAATAGCAAGTAGTAAATTCATTAATCAAATTCATTTATCAATTTTTCAATCTTTTGTGCTAACACAGGTATGTCATTTACTGCAATATTCCAGATAGCATCATAATTAATTCCAAAATATTCGTGAACAACAATATGCCTCAACCCAATTATCTCACTCCATTCAACATCTACTGCATTTTTTGTTCCCGCGGAAATATGGTTAGCTGCTTCACCAATTATTTCAATCCATTTAACAACAGCTATTCTTAAAATATGATTTTTAATAAACCCCGCTTTCGTTTCACCTGCAATTGCCGACTGAATTTCAACTATTGATTCCATTATATGTTGCAACCTTGCTTTATCACCAATCCTATCTTTCATAGATAATACTTTTGTCTTTATCAATGAAAGGTTTTATATACTTGTTTTCCCAACCAGCACTTACAACATCAACTTTTTTATTTAACAAGGAACCAAGTTCTATATGCCAACTAAAATATTGCAACCCAACTTTCGCATCATAATCTATATCAACCAGAACATCTACATCACTATTTTCATCAGCTTCGCCTCTTGCGTAAGAGCCAAATAACCATACTTTCTTTACCGGTTTTCCTGCAAAGTACTGGCTGATTATTTTTTGTATTTGTTCTTTCGTTAATATCATACCTTTTGTGCAGGTTTATTAAAATCAGTTGAATGTGCCGGTCCTTCTATTAAACTCAGTTCAATATTGGGTTGGTTCACTTCACTCACCGAGTGAATATCCAATAATATTTTGGGTTGGCGGCCACCATTTACGGCTGCAAAAATTTCTGTTGGCTTATGCATACCCACCGAACCCTGGTAATGCCCTTGTGCAATTACCGAATGGCGGTTTATTTTGCGAGGGCCTTCTATTACCCAGTCGCCTGTCTTTTTCTTTTCAAAACGGCAGGTATTGCAGATCCAGGCTGTTTTGCCATCATCGGTATTTTCTACTTCACCCCATTCGTCTTTTCTTGCGGTTACCCGGAATACTTCATCACCCCGGTTCCATAATGTAACTTTTCCATTGCAGGTTGGGCAATCCCTGTGTGCATCCATTGGTTTTAAAAACCATACACGGTTTTTAAAACGGAAAGTTTTATCCGTTAAGGCACCTACCGGACAAACATCTATCACATTACCTATAAAATCATTCTCCAAACTTTTTTCGATCATTGTTGCAATCTCTGAATGATCGCCCCTGTCTAAAATACCGTGTTCTCTTTTATCCGTTAACTGATCAGCCACATATACACAACGGTAGCAGAGTATGCAACGTGTCATGTGCAATTGTATGTAAGGACCAATATCATGTTTTTTAAATGTGCGGCGCTGAAATTCGTAACGCGTGCCTTCTTTACCATGATCGTAACTGAGGTCCTGCAAATGACATTCACCAGCCTGGTCGCAGATAGGGCAATCCAGTGGATGGTTCAATAATAAAAATTCTACCACACCTGCGCGCGCATCCAGTACTTTAGGACTGGTAATATTTTTCACTTCCATCCCATCCATTACCGTTGTGCGGCAGGAAGCCACCAGTTTCGGCATAGGGCGGGGGTCTTTTTCAGAACCTTTACTCACTTCTACCAAACAGGTACGGCATTTACCGCCACTACCCTGCAATTTGCTGTAATAGCACATGGCAGGTGGTGCAACATCGCCACCGATCTTACGTGCCGCATTCAGGATGGTTGTTCCTGCGGGCACCTCAATGGTGATGTTGTCGATGGTTATTTTAAAGAGTTGTTGTTCGGCCATATTATTTTATTTCACGCAAAGCCATAGAAAGGCAAAGGCGCAAAGTTTATTGTTTTATTATTATTTCCTGCAGGCATCTCTTTGCGTTTTTAACGCTTTGCGCCTTTGCGTGAAAATTTATGCTACCGTCGGGATATGTATTGGATCCGCATAATGTGCCAATCCATAATTCTTTGTCTGTGCTTCTGCTGCATGGGTAACATGCCATTCAAACTCATCCCTGAAATGCCTGATGGCCGCTGCAATCGGCCAGGCCGCTGCATCACCCAATGGGCAGATCGTATTCCCTTCTATCTTTCTTTGAATATCCCACAACAAATCAATATCACTTATTTTTCCTTGTCCTTTTTCTAAACGTAATAACAGTTTCTCCATCCAGCCCGTGCCTTCTCGGCAGGGCGAACATTGGCCACAACTTTCATGGCGGTAGAACCTCGCAAATGTATAGGTGTTCTTAACTACGCACTGATCTTCATCCAATACAATAAATCCACCCGACCCCATCATAGA
>JANXUL010000256.1 GCA_025356235.1 Bacteroidota bacterium | reverse complement strand
ATTTTTACCGGGGGAAGGTTGAGTTCTTCTACCAGGTCCATATTATCAATGAGTACCGCCTGGTCAACGGTTTTACCTTTTAACCATTCTGTTGCCAGTGAAGAAGAGGCGATGGCCGATCCGCAACCAAAAGTTTTGAATTTAGCATCGGTGATAATACCCGTAGCATCATCCACTTCAATCTGCAGGCGCATTACATCGCCGCACTCAGGCGCACCTACCAGGCCGGTACCTACATTTTTCCTGGCTTTATCCAAAGTGCCTACGTTTTTCGGATTGCTATAATGATCGATTACTTTTTCTGAATATGCCATGGTACTTATTTTAAATGTTGAATTGCAATTTTTGAATTATTTAATGACTTGCCCATTCTATCTTATCCATATCCACCCCTTCTTTAAACATCTCCCATAACGGGCTCATATCGCGCAATTTTAAAACGGTTTCGCTTACGGCTTTGATCGTGTAATCAATTTGATCTTCGGTAGTAAAACGGCCAAGCCCGAAGCGTAAAGAACTATGTGCCAGGTCATCGCCAAGACCCAGTGCTTTCAATACATAACTGGGTTCCAGTGAGGCAGAGGTACAAGCCGAGCCTGATGATAAGGCGATATTTTTATTAAAGCCCATCAACAATCCTTCACCTTCCACATATTTAAAAGAAATATTGGTTACATGTGGCAAACGGTGCTCACGGTTACCATTTACGTAAGCTTCTTCCAGTTGCATTAACGAGGTTTCTAATTTATCGCGCAGTTTGCTTAAACGTATGGCATCATCTGCCATTTCTAATCTTGCCAGTTCGCAGGCTTTGCCAAAACCAACAATACCGGGTACATTCAAGGTACCGCTGCGCATACCTCTTTCATGGCCACCGCCATCCATTTGCGCGGTTACTTTTACACGTGGGTTTTACGGCGTACATACAATGCACCGATCCCTTTTGGACCATACATTTTATGCGCAGTAAACGCCATGATATCAATGCCATCCTTATTTACATCAACCGGTATTTTACCAACGGCCTGAACGGCATCTGAAAAATAAAGGATACCATTCTTTTTAGCCAGGGTGCTGATCTCTTTCACGGGTTGTATCACACCAATTTCATTATTGGCATACATGATGGCAATCAATATGGTAGTAGGTTTGATGGCTGCTTCCAGTTCTTTAACGTCAATCAGTCCATCAGCTTTTACTTCTAAATAAGTTACTTGGCCGCCCAAACGTTCAATGTGCTTGCAGGTATCTAAAACCGCTTTGTGTTCAGTAGTGCAGGTGATAATGTGGTTACCTTTGCTGGCATACATTTCAAATACACCTTTAATACCCAGGTTATCACCTTCTGTGGCACCTGACGTAAAAATGATTTCTTTCGGATCGGCACCTATCAATTTCGCCACCTGTTCGCGGGCATAATCAACTGCTTCTTCTGCTTCCCATCCAAAAGGGTGGTTACGGCTTGCCGCATTACCAAAATGTTCGGTAAAATAAGGTATCATCGCTTCCAACACACGCGGATCCATAGGTGTGGTGGCATTGTTATCTAAGTAAATCGGTAATTTCAACATAATACACTAAACGTTTATAATCTCAGTACAACACAAAATTACTGCAATTCGTTCTATAAATTTGGGCGCAAATTCGTAGCCGGCTTGTTTTTCCACAATTCGTAAAGGCTGCATTAAAATAAGATAGTATGTTAAAAATTGAACATATCGGCATCGCAGTAAAACAGTTTGAAACCTCCGTTCCCCTGTTTGAAAAGCTGCTGGATACTGCTTGTTACCGGAAAGAAACCGTGGATTCTGAACAGGTAAATACCGCTTTTTTCCGCAAAGGCGAGTCAAAAATTGAGCTTTTGGAAAGTACCGACCCCAATGGCACCATCGCCCGGTTTATTGATAAAAAAGGCGAAGGCATCCATCATATCGCTTTTGAGGTATCCGATATTACAGCGGAAATGGCCCGTTTACAGGCCGAGGGTTTTATTTTATTGAATGAAAAGCCCCGGAAAGGGGCCGATAATAAATGGGTTTGTTTTTTACACCCAAAAAACACGAATGGGGTTTTGGTGGAATTGTGCCAGGAGATTAGATGAGGGTGGCTGGATGTTAGATCTGTTGGGGTTAATATGGATGGGGGCAAAATATAAAATGGCCAGGATGCCTGCCAGCAAAAGACTTACGAAAAGGAAGGTTTTTTCTTAGCTGAAATATAAATTCATTTTTACTCACTGAAGGCCCAGTTTTTCAACGGCTACCTGGGCGGCTACCTGACTGGCATCTTTTTTATTGTAGCCTTTGCCCATGGCCAGCAATTCACCATCCAGCATGGCATTGATGGTAAACAGGCGGCGGCTGCCTTCCATCCTTTCATCGGCCAATTCAAAAATAAGGGCCTTGCCGTTTTTATTGGCCCAGCCAATCAGTTTGTTTTTCAGGTTGATGTCAATCAGTTCAAGGTCGTCTACAAACATATGCGGGATTACGATCTGGCGAAGTACCCAGTTATGTGTTTTGTCGTAGCCCTTATCCAGGTAAACGGCACCTACCAGTGCTTCCAGCGTATTGCCGAATATCTGGCTGCCTTTAAGTGCATTATCAAACTTGTTATAGAAGGTTAGTTTACGCAATCCCATCTTCAACGCAATATCATTCAATTGCTGGCGGTTAACCATTTTGCTGCGCATTTCGGTAAGGAAGCCTTCGCCTTTGTAGGGGTAACGTTTAAAAAGATAATCAGCTACAATAGCACTAAGTATAGCATCGCCAAGATATTCTAAACGTTCATTATTTTCATCGGCCGTTTCTTTTACAGAACGGTGGCTCATGGCGGTTCGGTACAATAAAATGTTGCCGGACTTGATGCCCAGTACGTTTTTCAATTGTTTTTCAAATGAAGAATCGTCAGCCTTTCTAAAAAGTTTTTTGAGAAATTGCACGAATTTAAGCTACGTATTTTTTAACAATCACACAAGCATTATGACCCCCAAAACCAAATGTATTACTTAATGCTGCCCTAACGATTCTTTTTTGTGGCTTATTAAATGTAAAATTCAGTTTCGGATCCAGTGTAGGATCATCTGTAAAGTGATTGATAGTAGGCGGAATAATGTCATGTATCACACTTTGTATACAGGCAATGGCTTCTATCACGCCCGCTGCACCAAGGCAATGGCCGGTCATGGATTTCGTGGCACTGATATTCAGTTTATACGCATGCTCGCCAAATACTTCTGTAATGGCCTTTGCTTCGGCACCATCACCCAGAGGAGTTGAAGTACCATGGGTATTAATATAATCTATTTCGTCGGGCCGCATACCGGCATCTTTCAATGCGGCAATCATAACATTACGCGCACCCAAACCTTCAGGATGCGGGGCCGTTAAATGGTAAGCATCGGCAGTAGCACCGCCTCCGGCTAATTCGCAGTATATTTTGGCACCCCTTTTAATAGCGTGCTCATACTCTTCCAATACAACAACGCCTGCTGCTTCTCCCATAACAAAACCATCACGGTCCTTGTCGTAAGGCCGGCTGGCTGTTTTAGGGTCATCATTGCGTTCGCTCATGGCTTTCATGGCATTAAATCCTCCAACGCCGGCCATGCTGATCACAGCTTCAGACCCGCCGCTCAGGATAATATCGGCTTTGCCTAAGCGGATAGTATCCGCCGCCGCAATCATCCCGTTGGTACTGGATGCGCAAGCGCTCACAACGGCAAAGTTGGGGCCACGGAAGCCATGTCTCATTGAGATCTGGCCTGCTGCGATATCCAATATCATCTTGGGAATAAAGAAAGGATTGAAACGGGGTGTACCATCTCCCTGGGCAAAGTTGATCACTTCATCCTGAAAAGTGGTTAATCCACCTATCCCGCTGGCAAAGATTACGCCTGTACGGTCTACATCTACATTGTCTTTGCTGATACCGGCATCTTTAACAGCCATATCACTGGCAACGATAGCCAGTTGTGCAAATCGGTCTAATTTACGGGCTTCTTTCCTGTCCATAAACTCGGTAGGATCAAAACCCTTCACTTCACAGGCAAAACGTGTTTTGAATTTAGCCGCATCAAATTGAGTGATGCTATCAGCACCCGAAACACCGTTGATCAGCCCGTTCCAATAATCATTCAGATTATTTCCGAGTGGCGTCAGCGTTCCGATTCCTGTAACAACGACTCTTTTAAACTGCATAATTCGTTACCCATTTGAAGTGATAATCCGCCTTCTTATGGCATTGATGCCGTAAGAAGGCGGATTAAAATTATTCCATTCTTGGAGATAAGATCTTACTTGGCGTGCTCTTCAAGGTAAGCAACAGCCTGGCCAACAGTGGTGATGGTTTCAGCCTGCTCATCTGGGATGGAGATGTTGAATTCTTTTTCGAATTCCATAATCAATTCAACGGTGTCCAAAGAATCGGCACCGAGGTCGTTAGTGAAAGAAGCTTCATTGGTCACTTCGGCTTCGTCAACTCCTAACTTATCAACTATGATTTTCTTAACTCTTGCTGCGATGTCTGACATTGTAAAAGTTTTTGTTACAGGCGCAAAAATATACTTTTTGTGAAATAAGCAATCTTTTAAAGCATTTTTGTTTTTGAAGGCCATTACAGGCAGTTATAGCCCGAATATCACTTTACACAATATTTTTACTAAAATCATCATTATCTTGTACGCAAGACCCCCATCTTATGGCATTAAAAATTATAGATCACGGCTCGGCAGAATACAGGCAAATGGTGGACCTGCGCGATCAAATGCTGCGCAAACCCCTTGGTTTAACCTTTACACCTGAGGACCTTGCGGCTGAAAAAGACGATATTCTGATAGGTTGCTTTGAAGATGATAAGCTCGAAGCCTGCTGTATGCTAACCCAAACCGACCCTAAAACAGTCCGTTTGCGGCAAATGGCCGTTACCTCGGTATTGCAGGGTAAAGGAATTGGAAGGGTATTGATGAATTTTGCCGAAAATATTGCCCGCGACCGCGGTTACCGACGCCTAACCATGCATGCCCGGAAATCGGCGGTAGGTTTTTATGAGAAGAACGGTTATGCAATATGCAGCGAAGAATTTGAAGAAGTAACCATTCCGCATTACGTGATGGATAAGGATTTGTAATTTTTATTTTAAACTGTGAATATTAAAATGATGGTATTAGGAGACTTTTAAGAAGCCCTCATTCAAAATTTAAAATAAAACTACCCGATCTTCCGCTTCAGCATCCCCCTTAATTCGTGTTTCATTTCCTCTCCGATATCATCTTTAGGAACGAGGAAAAAAGATTTAGAATCGAAATAGAGGTGAAAGAAATGTGGGCTCTCAAAAAAACGGCTGAATTTTTGCCATTGCCAATTTACGTAGCCCCTTTCATTTTCCAGGCGTATATCTTCTTCATTAAAATCAATGATAAAAGAATCCTGGAATGTGGCTGCTTTTTTATAAATACTATTGGGTAAAAAATACCAGAATGCGGCCATTAGCATGAGCCAGATAAAAGAGCCTAATAAGAAAGGCTCGGGCCGTATTTTTTTTGTATAGAACAAAATGGCAGAAAAAATAGCAAATACATTTACCAGGATAATCAATATGCGTATTTCCGGACGCTGTACAAAATGATAGCGTAGCGCCTGTATGACTTTCTTTTTTTCGTAAGAGAAACTTATTTGCATGGGTATTATTAGAAGTATGCAGTAAAAATAAAGAAAGGTCAAATAATAATTAGTAATTAATAATGGGGAATACGGCTTCTTTAAAAAAACTGTTTTAAAAAAAAGCGCAATAAGTTAAATGGTGACTGCGAAAAAATTATTAATACTACTTAGTGAAATCAGAAACATACTGATCTATTGCTGTGTTCGCCAGTCTTTCTTTTCCCGATGATATTACAATGCGGTAACGGAAAGTAGCTGATTGTCCCTTGGCTAATTTGAAGTTGAGGTTCTCTTTACCCTCTGAAAAAATTTTTTGTCCGAGCGGATTGGCGGCGAACAATCCATAATTACGGGCATGCCAATATGTAGGATAGCCCGGGTTTTGCGGGTGATCAATGATGGCGATACTGATCAAATCATTTCCTTTTTTCCCGTATAGCATGCACCAGTTGCCGCGTGTACCCCAGGCAGCGTCGCCTTCTTTGCCTGCGGATGTAAGATAATTACCCGTTTCGGATGGATCTTTACTGGCAGTTATTTTTGTAATATTTCCTTTGTCATCTTTGTATTCTTTGGTTTCATTCACCGGCAATTGCAGTTCATGCGCTACCCGTAATCCCAACATTCCGTCTTTTGCATCGGGGAAATTTACATTTTGCACGGCAGTTAATTCTGTTATCTTGTCAATAACACGCGTATTGTTTCCCGCACTGAAAATAAATGTTGTTTTTTCCTGCAATAAAATATTCTTCTGCTGGTCTGTCCAGTCTGCCAGGTACACTATTTTACCCTGTTGCCCATTGGCTGTTTCTACTATTTTCTGTGTTCGTATCCAGCCATATTGTTTTTTCTTATCTGCCGCTATGGCGTATGAGTTGTTCCAGAAATCAAGTCCGTTCACTTTCTCATAATTGAACCATAAACCAATATGGTGTGGGTGATCGGTAGGATCGTTGGGTTGCGGGTTCCATGGGAAACCCCGGGTGATCGTTTGACCGTTAGGGGCATAAATTGGGTAGAGAAAAGGCTTTTCAATTGTATCGGTATAAATAAACTCAGTAAAAGGTTTACCCCCTACTGTAATATTCACTCTTTTTTGTGCGGGATCATCTTTTACGATTACCTGGTTCCTCGATTGTGCGGTTAGCAGGCAGGGTAATGTTATTATGAATAGGGTAATAACAAGGTGATGGTGTTTATACATAGCGCGGTGTTTAGCAGTAAGCCTTCAGCTATGAGCTGCCAGCTTACCTCGTTTAATAAAAAAGTTCATTCGCATTTACCAGGAACCTGTTCACCTTATCAAACACCACCAAAGCCCGCAGCTCATAGCTTACGGCTCAAAACTACCCTACACTGCTACCAATTTTGTTTTTCCCACCAGGAAATGCATGATCAGCCAGGCAGACAAATAAGCCATGGCACATACGATAAACATGATGTAATAAGCAGTTTCTATATGGCCAATGGCACGGTAGTGAACAAACATATTCTTCTGAACAAAAAGCGATAAAAATATCCCGCCTATTGAACCGAACATACCACCAATACCGGTAACGGATGCGGTAGATTTTTTAGGGAACATATCACTCACCGTGGTAAAGATATTCGCACTCCACGCCTGGTGCGCTGCTGCTGCAATACCTATTACAATTACCGCCAGCCAAACATTAATTTCACCCAATACCAATGCAGCCAAAATAGGCAATACACAGAATGCATAAATGAGCATGGATATTTTACGTGCTTTTAAAACAGACCATCCTTTTTTATTAATAAAGTATAATGGTAACCATCCACCTGCCACACTACCCACTGTTGATAACAGGTAAACTGTAGCAACGGGCCAGCTGGCTGCGGTAATTTTCATGTGGTACATACTTTCAAAAAAATCGGGGAGCCAGAAAATATAAAACCACCAGATAGGATCGGTGAGTAATTTACCTATGGCAAAAGCCCAGGTTTGTTTGTACCCCAATAATTTAATCCATGATAATTTTGGCTGGTCATCATCGCCCACACTTCCTTTCTGATCTTCTTTATCACTTTCAATAAAATCCAATTCGGCTTGAGAAACTTTTTTGTGTTTACGGGGTACTTCATATAAAATAAACCAAAAAAACAGCCATACAAAACCCAATAAGCCGGTAAGAATAAATGCCCATTGCCAACCCCATTGGGTAACAATAAAAGGAACCGTTAACGGGGTAACAATTGCACCGATATTTGCCCCAGAATTGAATATGCCCGTAGCCAATGCCCTTTCTTTTTTGGGAAACCATTCTGCCACCGTTTTAATAGCCGAAGGAAAATTACCTGCTTCCGCAAGGCCTAAAGCCCCGCGCACAATCTGGAAACCTAATACCGTATTCACCAATGCTGTAGCAATTCCGGCAAGGCTCCATAAAAAAGTGGACAGCCCATATCCGATCTTGGTTCCGAGTTTATCAATTAAGCCACCGGCACCCAGGAGGCCAATGGCATAAAATACTTTGAAAGTAATTTCCACGTCGGCATAATCGCCATCTGTCCAATGCAGTTGCTCGGTAAATGTTGATTTTAAAAAACTAATCACGCTGCGGTCAATGTAGTTGATGGTCGTTGCAAAAAATATCAACGAACAGATTGTCCACCGGTATTTACCTATTTTCTCTGCTGTCATCGCCATGGTTATGATTTGATTGACTGGATAATAGCTAATACCCCTTTGGTAGCAGCGGTGATCTGTGTATAATCTTTTGCTTCGAGTAGTTGTTTGGTAATGAGTTTACTTCCCATGCCTACAGCACAAACACCGGCTTTAAACCAGGCGGAAATATTTTCTTTATCCAGTTCCACACCACCGGTAGGCATAAATAAAAGGCCGGGAAATATTTCTTTAATGGCAGATAAGAAACCCGGGCCAAGGATATTACCGGGAAACAATTTGATCATTTTTGCACCCAGGGTTTCTGCTTTGATGATTTCGGATGGCGTCATACAACCCGGCACCCAGAGCATATTATTTTTATCAGCTACAGCGGCTACCGATTCAACCAGTCCGGGGCAAATGATGTAATCCGTTCCGGCATCTATAAAAGTTTGTGCCATTTCACCGTTTTTGATGGTGCCGATACCGAGGTACATACCTTTTAGTTCGGTATCGCATACTTTGCGCATCTCTTTAAAATTCTGTAAGGCGGCTTCTCCGCGGTTGGTATATTCTACGGCGCGTATACCGGCTGCGTACAAGGCTTTCAACACTTCAATACTAACGATTGTATCCTTATAAAAATATAATGGCAAAATGCCCTGTTGGGGTATTAACGCAAGAATGGCAGCTTTCTTTTCCATATAGCAATTTTCGTGTAGCAATGATATTTTAAAAGGGTAATATCAATTCATTTTATTACGCAATCGTTTGCGTATTTTTATTCACCAAATGAACCCTTATTTCTTTTCTTATCACGGATTATTACACAACTTCGCAACAAGGGCTTTGAAGTTAATTAATATATACCCTTAACCACCTGTTTATTTAAAAAAATACGATTAATCATGCCAAAAAAAGTTGTCACCCTCGGAGAGATCATGATGCGCCTCTCTACTCCCGGATTTGAAAGATTTGTTCAAAGCGATAGTTTTGATATTACTTACGGTGGCGGCGAAGCAAATGTTGCTGTAGCCCTCTCTAATTACGGGCTTAATGGCGTATTTGTTACGAAAGTTCCGGATAATGCCCTGGGTCAGGCGGCTATTAACCATATTCGCCGGTATGGGGTAGATACCCAGTTCATTGCCCGCGGCGGTAAACGTTTGGGAATTTACTTTTTAGAAACAGGTGCATCCATGCGTGCTTCACAGGTTATTTACGACCGTGCCGGTGCTTCTGTTGCCGAAATGGATATCAGTGAATTTGATTTTGATAAGATACTCGATGGTGCCAGCTGGTTTCATACCACTGGCATTACCCCTGCTTTAAGCGATAAAGCCGCCGCACTAACCGAAGCTGCTTTAAAAGCTGCCAAAGCAAAAGGTATTACCACCAGCATTGACCTTAACTACCGTAAAAAATTATGGAGCAAGGAAAAAGCAAGGGAAGTAATGACAAGGCTTTGCCAGTATGTAGATGTTTGTATCGGCAATGAAGAAGATGCAGATACTACTTTAGGTTTTATCAGCAAAGGCACCGATGTAACCAAAGGCGAATTGAATTTGGATGGTTACAAAGATGTGTTTCAGCAAATGAAAGCAAAATTTGGATTTAAATACATTGCTTCCACATTACGTGAAAGCCATAGTGCTTCTGATAATGGCTGGAGTGCACTGGTTTACGATGGTACCGAATTTTACCATACCAAACAATACGAAGTGCGCATTGTAGACCGTGTAGGCAGTGGTGATTCATTTGCCAGTGGATTTATTTATGGCCTGGTTAGTGAAATGCCCATGCCTGAAGCGGCAGAATTTGGTGTAGCCGCATCTGCCATTAAACATACCATACCCGGCGACCTGAACCACGCTACTTTAACTGAAGTGAAGGAATTGATGAAAGGGGATGGAAGTGGAAGGGTGCAGAGATAGCATTTGCGGATTTGAAAATTTGAAAAATAAATAGCTGATTATATGATAGTAGATAATTTATCCTGCGCTTCAAAATATGCTTCTCTTAATCCTCTTTTTGGGAAGGCATTTGCCTACATCCGTTCAATAGATCTTGCTTCACTGGAAGCAGGGAAATTTGATATTGATGGCGATCGTATTCGCGGGATTGTTTCAGATAAGAACGGAACCACGGCCGCAGAATCCACTGCCAAATTCGAATGCCATAATGCACATATTGATATACAGGTTTGCATCAGAGGCAAAGAAACACTCGGATGGAAACCGCGCAGTACCTGTGTTTTACCTAGAGGTGAATACAATCCTGAAAAAGATGTATTGTTTTATGATGATATACCCGATATGTTTTTCGGAATGACAGATAACCAGTTCGCTATTTTTTACCCCGAAGACGTGCATGCCCCGATGATTGGGGATGGGGTTATTAAGAAGCTGGTGATTAAGGTTAAGATTTAATTATCTGACTGGTTGAAATAAAACGCATGCTGTGCCATAGGCACAGCATGCGTTTTTTCGTTTTAAGATTGGCACCATTAGATATCAACGCATATCAGCAATCGCTACCGGATCCATATCCGTAAAAGTTAAATTCTCCCCTGCCATTGCCCAGATAAAACCATAATTAGTAGAGCCCGGCCCGCAATGCACCGACCATGGGGGCGATATAACCGCATCATGATTGGCCATGACCAGATGCCTTGTTTCTGTGGGCTCGCCCATTAAATGAAATATGCGGTGTTGTTCCGGTACATCAAAATAAAAATAAGCTTCTGTCCTGCGGGTATGGGTATGCGGTGGTACGGAGTTCCATACACTTCCTTCACTTAAAATGGTCAGGCCCATTACTAATTGGCAGCTTTGAATACCATCGAGGTGTATGTATTTATAGATGGTACGCTTATTAGCCGTAGCTGTTTCACCCAGGTTAACAGGTGAAGCTTCTTCTTTGGTCATTCTGGTATTCGGGTAAGTATGATGTGCTGTTGTTGACATTAAAAAGAAACTGGCCGGATCATCTTTTGACTTACTGGAAAATACAACTGCCTGTGTTCCTTTACCAAGATATAAAGCATCTAATTTATTCAGTTCATAATGTACACCATCTGCTTCCACTCCCCCTGCGCCACCTACATTAATAATACCCAGTTCCCTTCTTTGCAGAAAATAATCTGCGCGTAATTCCGCTTCATTATGCAAAGTTATTTTTTGCTGAACAGGTATAACCCCGCCAACAATCACACGGTCATAATGGGAATACACAAGGCTTAGTGCATCTCGCTTCATCAAATGCTGTATTAAAAAGTTGGAACGGAGTTCTTCCGTACTCATTCCTTTTACTTCTTTTGGACTGTTTTGGAACCTGATTTCCATGGGTGATTATTTTATAACCTTTTTTTTACTCTTACGATCAAATCAACATTCAATATTCTTTGTTCAATATTCATCACCTCCCCATCCATCCCCCATCAACAGTTAATATAGTCCCATTCACATAGTTAGCAGCTTCTGAAGCGAGGAAGACTACCGGGCCTTTAAAGTCTTCGGGCTCACCCCAACGGCCCGCGGGTATCCTTGACAATATGGAAGCACTTCTTTCAGGATCATTCCGCAAAGCTTCCGTATTATCTGTAGCTATGTAGCCGGGGGCGATCCCGTTTACATTCACTCCTTTTGACGCCCACTCATTGGCAAGAGCTTTTATTAAACTGCTTAACGCACCTTTACTGGCTGCATAACCGGGTACATTGATCCCTCCCTGGAAACTTAATAAGGAACACGTGAAAATAATTTTTCCCGAACCTCTTTCAATCATTTTTTTACCAATTTCCCTTGCGATAATAAATGGTGCATCGAGATTAAGCGCTAAAACTTTATCCCAATATTCATCAGGATGCTCTGCTGCTGGTTTGCGCATGATCATTCCAGCATTATTGATCAGGATATCTATGACAGGATTTTCTTCATCCAGTTTTTTAAGGAAAACATGTAATGCTTCCCTGTTTGAAAGATCAGCGGCATAGGCTTTAAAAGTTCTTCCTGTAGCCAGTACCTGTTTTTCAATATCACTTCCCCACAATTCCAAAGAGCCTGAAACACCAATGATATTGGCACCTGCTTCTGCCAAACCAATAGCCATCGCTTTTCCAATACCTTTGTTACAGCCTGTAACCAATGCAGTCTTACCAGAAAGATTGAATAATGTAGCCATTGTTTATCAGAATATAAATTTGGTGCTTAAGAAATTGGATTCATGCCCGCTCACAATATCATTAATTAATTGTTTGTTAGCCTCGGTTAATTTTGCAGCTACTAATGACCTGATAGAAAAAGAACGCAAAGCATCTACTACCGATAAAGTTCCCTCCGCACTATCTTTTCTTCCGGTAAACGGAAATACATCCGGCCCTCTTTGGCATTGGCAATTAATATTTACACGGCTTACCTGGTTTACCAAGGGGTCTATCAATGAAGCTAGTTCCCTGTCGTTATTACTAAATATACTTACCTGCTGCCCGTGTGGGGATTCAATTAGGTATTCGATTGTTTCTTCCAGGTTATCAAAAGGCACTACAGGTATTAATGGACCAAATTGTTCTTCGCGGTATAGTTTCATTTTATTGTTTACCGGGTAAAGTATGCCGGGATACACAAATGATTCTACAGTAGTGCCACCATTTTCATTCATCACTTTCGCACCATTGGCTATGGCATCATCAATACATTCTTTCAGGTAAGCAGGCTTACCAGGTTCTGGTAAAGGAGTTAATGACACGCCCTTTTCCCATGGCATCCCATATTTTAATTTGGTTACCTCGGCTGATAATTGCTGTATAAATTCATCAGCAATACTTTTATGCACAAACACAATTTTCAATGCCGTACATCGCTGCCCGTTAAATGATAAACTTCCCAGAACCGTTTCCTGAACAGCCAGTTTAATATCGGCATGCTGGGTGATAATGGCTGCGTTCTTTGCATCCAACCCTAAAATAGCGCGCAAGCGGTTTACTTTTGGGTGTAGTTTTTTTAATTCATTGGCCACTTTACTGGAACCAATAAGTGTTAATACATTTATTTTTCCGGATTGCATTAACCCAGGAACAATCTTATTTCCTCGCCCGTAAATCGTATTCACTACACCTTTTGGAAAACATTCTTTAAACGCTTTCAATAAAGGGTAATGCAAGAGGGTTCCGTGTTTTGGAGGTTTAAACAACAAAGTATTTCCCATAATGATCGCAGGGATCAATGTGGTAAAAGTTTCATTTAATGGATAATTGAATGGGCCCATACACAAAACCACACCTAATGGTGAACGGCGTATCTGTGCCACAATGCCCTGTTCAATAATAAAACGTGAAGAATCGCGGTCAACATCTTTTAATGCATCAATGGTTGCGTAGATATATTCAACTGTACGGTCAAACTCTTTTACCGAATCGGCATGCGATTTACCTATCTCCCACATGATCAGTTTTACCACAATGTCTTTTTGTTCCATCATTTTATTGATGAATTTTTCAATACACTGTATCCGGCCCGCCACACTCATAGTAGGCCATTCCCCACGTCCGTTATCGTAAGCTGCTACTGCCGCATCCAAGGCTTCAAACGCTTCTTTTTCTGTACATACAGGGTAAGTACCTATTAATTTTCTTTGCAAACCGTTAGCTGTGCGGATACAAATGGGTGAATACACTTCATGAACAGTACCATCCCAGGATTTCATTTCACCATTGCATAGATACTCCCGCTGATGAATTTCTTTTGCTAATGAAAATTGCTCAGGTATCTCAGATTCCCGAACAAACATTTTTTCTAATTCTTCTCTGAATGCCATGCCTTATTAGAATTAATAAAATAATAGAAGCCCGCCCGCAAACCGGTTTCTTTATACAAAGCTTACTTTTTCCCTGGTAATCCGGGTACTTAATTACGAAAACGTTTGCATTACGCGATCGTGCTGCTTATTATTTGAAAGGGCGGTTGATTGCCAGCCAAAATAAGAATGAGCATTGTAAAAACAAATATCCTTGATTATTTTACCAACCCATTCTATATCATTAGGCAACTCTCCGTTCTCTATTTCTTCACCAAACAGGTTACATAAGATCCTTCGGAAATATTCATGTCGTGGGAAGGATAAAAAACTCCGCGAATCGGTTAACATACCCACAAACTTACTCAGCAACCCCATATTTGATAAGGCATTGATTTGTTTTACCATTCCGTCTTTTTGATCCAGGAACCACCAGGCCGAACCCAATTGTACTTTGCCTGCAACCGACCCATCGTTGTAATTGCCAATCATTGTGGCCATCAATTCATTATCGGCCGGGTTCAGGTTATAGATAATGGTTTTAGTAAGTTTATTATCGCTGTCTAATTTATTCAGGAATACAGCCAATGAACCTGCTTGCGAAAAGTCACCAATGGAATCCCATCCTGTATCCGGGCCCAGTTCCTGTAACATTCTTGTATTATTGTTGCGCAATGCGCCGAGGTGAAACTGCTGCACCCAGCCTTTTTCCCAATCCCATTCTGCAAAATGTATGAGCATGGCCGATTTGAACTTACGCTGTTCTGTTTCATTCAGTTGTTTACCGGCATGTATTTTATTGAAAATGGTATCAATTTCAGACCCCGTAAAATCATCTGCATATATTTCCTCTAATCCATGATCGGAAACTCGGCACCCGACAGAAGCAAAAAAATCGTGCCTGTTCTGTAAGGCAAAAAGGAAATCGTCAAAAGAAGACACAGAGATCCCGGTAATCTTTTCCAGCTTCTTTACATATTCATTAAAGTTCGCGGCATGGCTCACATTCATTGCCTGGTCTGGCCTGAATGCAGGCAGGATAGGAATTTCAAAGCCATCATTTTTCAACCGGATATGATATTCCAATGAATCAAGCGGGTCATCAGTGGTGCAAACAAGCACCACATTCATTTTGCGTAAAAGATTCCTTACCGAATATTCTTTTGTTTGCAGTAATGCTGTACAAGTATCATATATTTTTGTTGCACTATGGGCATTCAAAATATCTGTTATACCAAAATAGCGTTGCAGTTCTAAATGCGTCCAATGATATAAAGGGTTGCGCAAAGTATAGGGAACGGTTGCTGCCCATTGTTCGAATTTTTCACGGTCGGTTTTATCACCTGTACAATAGCTCTCATCTACACCATTGGTTCGCATGGCACGCCATTTATAGTGGTCGCCAGCCAGCCAAACCTGCGACAGGTTTTGAAACTGGTGATCTTCTGCAATCATCTGGGGTGATAAATGGCAATGGTAATCGATAATGGGCATGTTTTTGGCATACGTATGGTATAGCAGTTGCGCTGTTTTATTGTTCAGCAAAAAGTTTTCATCCAGGAATTTTTTCATAGCATCCTCTTTAATATTTTACTCACCCCCAACCCCTCTGTGCCTAGTAGTGAGCGGGTGATAGTGTAAGAAACCAATCAATTTATTATAGCCCATTCATCATTCACACTAAAGGCTCACTCCACGTTTCCAGGGGATAAAGTCATCTTGGTTTAACAAAACAGCTTTAGGTGTTATTTCACCGCTGGCTGCTTTAATACAATATTCCAGAATTTCTTCACCCATTTCTTCAATGGTTTTTTCGCCGTCAATTATGGGGCCTGTATCAATGTCTATGATATCCCCCATTCTTTTTGTCAATGCAGAATTTGTGGCCACCTTTATTGTTGGACAAACAGGATTGCCTGTTGGCGTACCCAAACCTGTTGTAAACAAAATAAGTGTGGCACCACTGGCAGCTTTGCCTGTTGTGGCTTCCACATCATTACCGGGCGTACAAACAAGGCTCAAGCCGGGCTTAACCGCGGGTTCAGTATAATCCAATACATCTACTATCGGGGAACTGCCTCCTTTTTTAGCTGCTCCATTGCTTTTAATGGCATCGGTTATCAGACCGTCTTTTATATTGCCGGGAGACGGGTTCATATCAAACCCCGAACCTACATTTTCTGCAGCCTGGTTATAACTGCGCATCAGGTGAATGAATTTTTTAGCTGCTGGTTCATCAATGGTCCTGTCAATCAGCTGTTGTTCAGCTCCGCATAATTCCGGAAATTCTGCCAGTAAAACTTTACCTCCCAATGCAACGAGCAGGTCGGAGCAATAGCCTACGGCAGGGTTTGCCGAGATGCCACTGAAACCATCACTGCCGCCACATTTCACACCGATACAAAGTTTATCAAGTGTGGCTGGCTCTCTTTTAAATTTATTGATCTCAATTAATCCTGCAAAAGTTTTACGAATAGCTTCTGTGATCAGTTGTTCTTCGCTTTGTGATTGCTGCTGTTCAAACACATACAGTGGTTTATCAAAAAAAGGGTTGTGTCTTTTGATATCATCCAATAAATTCTGTGTTTGCAGATTCTGGCATCCCAGACTTAAAATGGTTACACCTGCTACATTGGGATGGTCTGCATAGGCCGCGAGTAGTTTACTAAGCATAGCCGCATCCTGCCTTGTTCCGCCGCAGCCGCCCTGGTGGTTTAAAAATTTTATCCCGTCTACATTCTTAAATACACGCTGGGTAAGAATAGCAGCTTCTTTTATATCAAGGTTGGCC
>JANXUL010000251.1 GCA_025356235.1 Bacteroidota bacterium | reverse complement strand
GATCCATGCAGATTAAAGCGAAGAGAAAATCGCTGTAAAAGATATTTCAGGCGATGATTATTTTTCATACAACAATGGTAAGATCGTTTACGCAGCTTTCCAGCCGGATGCCCGTTGGGGTTACCGCGAATTCAATACACTCAAACTACTTGATGTGCAAACAGGGGAGGAGAAGAAAATAGTTACACATACAAAATATTTTTCCCCTGATATTTCGCATGATGGCAATAAGATAATGGCGGTAGAAACAGATCCGATGACAGAATCAAAACTGGTGCTTATGGATATGTCTGGCAACCGGCTCGATTCTTTAGCTAAACCAGATATCTTTTTTTCAAACCCTAAGTTTTCTGTCAATGACCAACACTGCTATGTGGCAGCGAGGAACCTGCAAGGTGAAATGGCACTTCTTAGGTATGGGCTAAACGGTACTCATTCAGTAGATATTTTTCTGCCTTTCTCCAACCGCATCATTGGCTTTATTACTGTTCAACGCGACACGATATTGTTTACCACCACCTATAAAGGAAGGGATGAAGCATGGGCATTAATTGACGGGAAGGAAAGAAAAGGCCCTTATCGCCTGGCTTCCTACGCAACAGGCTTATACCAGTCAGCTATTCAGGCCAACGGGGAATTATTAAGTTCGGCTTTTACAGCAGATGGGTATCGTTTAGGCACCTGCAAACCCGATTGGGAGCGGGTTGAAATTAAAAACGAACTTGCCAGTTTGTTTGCTGCTGAAGTATATAAAAATTCAGATCATTTATTGCTGAATGAATTATCTGTGCAACCATATGCAATAACCAAATATCCAAAATCATTTCACTTATTAAATATCCATAGTTACCGGCCCTTTTATGAGCCGCCTGAATATTCGTTTACGCTGTATGGACAGAATGTGCTCAATACCCTTCAATCAGAAATTGCCTATACCTATAACCAGAATGAAGGCAGTCATAAACTGGGCTACAATGGTGTTTTTGGTGGCTGGTATCTTCAACCGGTGTTTGGATTGAGTCAAACCTGGCAAAGAACGGCTACCTCTGCAAAAGACACAACGTTTAACTGGAATGAACTGATCGGTTATGCAGGGTTACAATTGCCCTTAAATTTATCTGGTGGCAAACAATACCGTTACCTTACTTTATCTACTACTTTTAATACCGAGCAGGTAAAATGGACAGGCCTTGCTGAAAAATTGTTCCGCAATGCTAACTTCAATTATATCAGTGCAAAGGTCGTGTACACAGGTCAGGTACAAAAAGCAGTACAACATATCTATCCCCATTGGGCACAGAGCCTGGTGGTTCAGTATAAAAGCATTATTAATCAATATGCGGCCCACCAATTCCTGGCTACGGGTTCTTTCTACCTTCCGGGTTTGGCTGTTAACCATAACCTTGTTTTTAGTGCAGCTTTTCATACCAGGGATACCCTTCAACAATACCTGTTTCCCAATAATTTCCCTTTTGCAAGAGGATATTCAGCTGTAGATTTTCCGCAGATGTGGCGGTTTGGGGCAAATTATCATATTCCCCTGGCTTACCCGGATTGGGGTTTTGGCGGCATCGTTTACTTTCAGCGGATCAGGGCTAACCTGTTTTATGATTATACCATGGGCAAAAGCCTGCGAACAGGAACGCTTTATCCATTTGGTACAGTGGGTACCGAAATATTTTTCGATACGAGGTGGTGGAACCAGCAACCCGTTACTTTTGGTATACGGTATAGTCATTTATTGAATAATGAGTTCCGCGGCAGTACCCAACCCAATGTTTGGGAGCTGATTTTACCCGTAAATTTGTTCAATTAACCTTCTCGGAGGTGATTTTAACTGGAATTTTCCTCTTTTTTGAAGTGTTTTCCACATTTTTAAGAATTTTCTCCACTAATTTTTCTTATTCCGGTTGCATTTTGATATCTTTGCAGCCCCAAAAATTGTATGTCGAAACAACCACTGATCAAACAAGATGGAGTTATTCTGGAAGCCTTGAGCAATGCTATGTTCAGGGTAAAATTAGAAAACGGTCATGAGATACTGGCCACCATCTCCGGTAAAATGAGGATGCATTACATCAGGATATTACCGGGTGACAAAGTGGGGGTTGAGATGAGTCCGTACGATTTGAGCAGGGGAAGAATCATTTTCAGGTATAAATAATTTTAACGCTGAACGCTGAAGGCAAAAAACCGGAAGCCGGAAGCAGGAACTAGATAAAAACAACGCAATGAAAGTCAGAGCTTCCATTAAAAAACGCAGCGTGGATTGCAAGATCGTGAAGAGGAAAGGCAAGTTATTTGTGATTAACAAAAAGAATCCCCGCTTTAAGCAGCGCCAGGGGTAATTAATTGGAGAATCGGGAGATAGTATATCACCCATTTTTCAAATTTTCATTTTTCAAATTTAAACTTCAAATATGGCTCGTATTGCCGGTATTGATTTACCAAAAAATAAAAGGGGAGAAATTGGTCTGACTTATATTTTTGGTATTGGTCGTTCAACTGCCCAGTATATTCTTACGAAAGCTGGTATTGACTTTGATAAAAAAGTTAATCAGTGGAACGATGAGGAACAAGGTGCTATCCGTAACATCATTAACAATGAGTTTAAGACAGAAGGTGCTTTGCGCAGTGAAGTGTCAATGAGCATCAAGCGTTTATTGGATATTGCCTGTTACCGTGGCCTCCGTCACCGTAAAGGGTTGCCTGTTCGTGGACAGCGTACCAAAACCAACAGTCGTACAAGAAAAGGTAAGCGTAAGACGGTTGCGGGTAAGAAGAAAGTAGCTAAAAAATAATTTTGACATGGTTGAATCGAGAAATTTTGGGATTGCTTTTATTTCAATTTTAAAATCTCCCGATTTTCAAATACAAATCCGAAGCAGCTTGGATATTCTCTGTAAAACGAGAAAGGAGAGTGCCCCGGTTCCCGGTTTAACGGGATTTTTATTGTAAAAGATTACCTCAAAAAACAAACATGGCGAAACCACAAAAAGCGCAGAACAGTGCAAAATCTACTGCGAAAAAAAGAGTTGTAAAAGTAGAATCTACCGGTGAGGTACGTATCTCTGCAACTTTTAATAACATCATTATTAGTTTTACCAATAAAGCCGGACAGGTGATCAGTTGGAGCAGTGCCGGTAAAATGGGCTTCAGGGGTTCTAAAAAAAATACACCCTATGCAGCACAAATGGCCGCTGCAGATGCTGCTAAAGTAGCATTGGACGCAGGTTTAAAGCGTGTAGATGTATTTGTAAAAGGACCTGGTTCCGGACGGGAAAGTTCTATCCGCTCCATCGCACAATCAGGTATTGAAGTTACTTCTATAAAGGATGTGACTCCTTTGCCACACAATGGTTGCAGGCCTCCTAAACAACGTAGGGTATAATTGGGTTTGAAATTTATGTCTGCGGTTTGATGTTTTGATCAACCCCGGAAACCAAACCCAAAACCATAAAAGGATGTTTTATCGATTTTAGATTTTTATGATAAAACGTCGTCATTAAAAAATCACAAAACAAAACAAATGGCACGTTACACAGGTCCCAAGACCAAAATTTCAAGAATTTTCGGAGAGCCTATTTTAGGCAATGGCAAATGGCTGGGCAAGAACAGCAACCCTCCCGGACAGCATGGTGCAGCCCGTAAGCGTAAAACTTTGGGTGAATATGCTTTGCAGTTAAGGGAAAAGCAAAAAGCGAAATATACTTATGGTGTATTAGAGCGTCAGTTCCGCAAAACTTTTGAGGAAGCACAACGTTTAAAAGGCGTTACCGGTGAAAACCTGATCAAATTACTGGAAGCCCGTCTGGATAATACTGTTTACCGTTTAGGTTTAACAGCCAGCCGCCCGGAAGCCCGCCAGTTGGTTAACCACAAGCATATCACCGTAAATGGTGAAGTAATGAATATCCCATCTTACCAGTGTAAGGCAGGTGATGTGATTGCTTACAAACCAAAAAGCGCTGATAACGCTTCTTTGATTGGTAAAAACCGTGGTAAAAATCCTAAATTCAGCTGGTTGGATTGGAATGAAGCTGAAAAGAAAGGTATTTTCATCACACATCCAGAACGTGAAAATGTTCCTGAGAACATCAAGGAACAACTGATCGTGGAATTGTATTCTAAATAGTGAGTACTTAGTTATGAATGGTTAGTATAACTTGCCACTCACAACTCACCACTTACTTCAAATATTTTCCTTCGAACCTCATGTGGGTCCGGAGACAAACAAGTAAAAAACAAGTTTTAATATGGCCATATTAAGCTTCCAGAAGCCCGACAAAATCGTTTTACAAAAAGCAAATGACTTTGAAGGTCAATTTGAATTCCGCCCCTTAGAGCCAGGCTTCGGTCTGACCATCGGTAATGCCCTACGCAGGGTTTTATTGAGCTCTTTAGAGGGTTTTGCACTGGTAGGTATCAAGATAGAAGGTGTGGACCACGAGTTCGCTACCATGAAGGGTGTAACAGAAGATGTTACCGAGATCATCCTGAACCTGAAACAGGTGCGCTTTAAAAAGCACGTTGAGCATGATGTTGCCAACGAAAAAATTACTTTATCCATCAAAGGCCGTACCGAGTTCAATGCAGGTATGATCGGTGAATTATCACAAAACTTCCAGGTAATGAACCCCGAGTTAGTGATCTGCACCATGGATACAACTTCTAAAATGGATATCGAATTAACCATCGCCAAAGGCCGTGGCTATATCCCCGCAGAAGAGAATAAGATCAAAGATTCTGTTTTTGGATATATCGCCATTGATTCTATTCACACGCCAATCAAGAACGTGAAATACGCTATTGAGAACTATCGTGTGGAACAAAGAACCGATTATGAGAAACTGATTTTAGATGTAGCTACCGATGGAACCATCCATCCGGAAGATGCAGTTAAACAGGCTTCACGTATCCTGATCCAGCATTTAATGATCATCACCGATGAGAACATCACTTTTGATAATAAGGAAGACAAGAAAGAAGATGTGGTTGATGAGCATGTGTTACAATTACGTAAAGTATTGAAAACACCACTTGAAGACCTTGATTTATCTGTACGTGCCTTCAATTGCCTGAAAGCTGCTAAAATCAACAGCTTAAGCGAACTGGTACAATACGAGCAGGAAGACCTGATGAAGTTCAGGAACTTTGGTCAGAAATCACTTTCAGAAATTGAGCAGGTTTTAACTGAAAGAGGTTTGAGCTTTGGAATGGATTTAAATAAATTGGGATTGGATAATTTAGATAACTAAGCTTAACGCCGAAAGCAAAACGCTTAACGCAAAGGGCCATTACTCATATCTTGTAATTCCTGACACGGTACAAGATTTAAAAGCAAATCGTCATGAATCACGGAAACAAAGTCAACCACCTGGGCCGTAAGAAGGCCCACAGAGAAGCGTTACTGAGCAATTTAGCCAGTCAGTTGATCACCCACAAGCGTATTGTTACTACTTTGGCTAAGGCCAAAGCTTTGCGCACTTACGTTGAACCGCTTATTACCAAAACTAAGAAAAGCGAGAACAAAGAAGAGATCATGCACCAGCACAGGATCGTATTCAGTTATTTACAGGATAAAGCTGCCGTGAAAGAACTGTTTACAGTAGTTGGCCCTAAAATAGCCAGCCGTCCCGGTGGATATACCCGTGTTTTGAAATTAGGTATCCGTCCAGGTGACAATGCTGAAAAAGCAATGATCGAACTGGTTGACTTCAATGAAATTTACGGAAAAGGAGTTGAAAAAGCTGCTGAACCGGCTAAGAAAACACGTCGTGGTAAAGTTCCTAAAAAAGCTGAAACCGCTGCAGCTGTCGAAGCGCCTGTTGCAGAAGCACAGGTAGAAGCTACCCCAACCGAAGAAAAAGCCGCAGAATAAACATGAAATACTAATAAAATATAAAAGGCAAAACCGTTTTCGGTTTTGCCTTTTTTCTTGTGTGGATAGTGTTAGAAAATAGTTATCCGATTATACCCAAGATGATCTTTTTTTGCAATCGAAACAACCCCTACAATGACCCAACCTAAACAACCCGCAATCTTATTATTGGCTGACGGACATGTCTTTTATGGCCATTCTTTCGGAAAGACAGGAACAGCCACCGGTGAGATATGTTTTAATACCGGAATGACTGGCTACCAGGAAGTATTTACCGACCCAAGTTATGCCGGCCAGATACTTATCATGAATAATGTGCATGTGGGTAATTATGGTGTAAAGAAAACAGATGTAGAGAGCAATACCATAAAAATACGCGGACTGATAGCCCGTAACCTGGAAGAACAGTTTAGCCGGATACAGGCCGATGGTGATTTGAATGAATACCTGAAAGTGAATAACATTGTGGCAATTGAAGATATTGATACAAGGGCACTCGTGGCGCATATACGTGCCAAAGGGGCCATGAACTGTATTATCTCAACCGAGGTGACGGATATAGAAAAACTAACTGCAGAACTGGCCAAAGTGCCTGATATGGATGGACTGGAACTTGCCAGTACGGTAAGTACAACCGAAGAATATGAACTGGGTGATGTGAATGCCACATTAAAAGTAGCGGTACTTGATTTTGGTGTGAAGCAACATATTTTACAATGCCTGGTTACCCGCGGGGTACATGTGCGAGTACATCCGGCCAAAACACCATTGAGCAGGTTGAAGGAATTTAATCCGAATGGCTATTTTATTTCCAATGGCCCCGGCGACCCTGCGGCTATGCCGTATGCGGTTACTACGATGAAAGATATATTGAAAGAGGATAAGCCAGTATTCGGTATTTGCCTGGGCCACCAGCTACTGGCTTTGGCAAACGATATTCCTACTTTTAAAATGCACCATGGGCACAGGGGGCTTAACCACCCGGTAAAGAATATCATTACGGGCTTATGCGAAATTACCACACAGAACCATGGTTTTGGGGTAGATCCGGAAGCAGTGCAGAAGCATCCGAATATAGAAATTACCCATATCAACCTGAATGATAATTCAATTGAAGGAATACGGTTGAAGGATAGAAATGCATTCAGTGTGCAATATCACCCCGAAAGTACACCCGGCCCGCACGACAGCCGTTACCTGTTTGATGATTTTGTGGGTATGATGACTGCTAAATAAACTAATTTTATTGCCACAGATGCCTAGATTTTTTTCTGTGGAAATCCGTGGCTTCTGAAGCAATAATTTTTTACCGTACATTCGGTTATGAGAATCGCGATTATCAACGGCCCTAACCTGAACCTGCTGGGAAAGCGGGAAACAGATATTTACGGCAATATGCCGTTTGAAAAATACCTGCAGGAACTGCGTGTATTATTTCCTGCTGTTGACTTTCATTATTACCAGAGCAATGTAGAAGGTGAACTGATCAATGAACTGCAAAAGGTTGGTTATGATTATGATGGCATTGTTTTAAATGCAGCTGGCTATACCCATACTTCCGTTGCGATAGGCGATGCGGTTGCAGCTATTAAAGCGCCGGTAGTAGAAGTGCATATCAGTAATGTTCATTCGAGAGAAGATTTCCGAAAACTATCGCATGTATCAGGTAAATCTGCAGGTAGTATCTTTGGATTGGGGTTAAAGGGATATGAGTTTGCCATTAGATGGCTGGTGGACCGCGCGTAGATTTATCGGTATGGTATTTGCTTTCTTCCCGCAGAATCATGAATCAACAATATTCCAAAAAAGTTTTGTGGCTCATACTGATCGTTTCTGTTTTGAAACTGGTTACTGCTTCTTTATTGGAACTGGGTAATGATGAAGTGTATTACTGGACTTACGCACTGCAACCCGACTGGAACCATTTTGATCACCCACCGATGGTTGGTTGGATGATTAGGGTTACGACGATTAACCTTCTTTGGGTAAATGAAGTATCGCTCCGTTTAGGTAGTATTATCTGTGCTGCAATTTCAACCTGGTTTATTTTTAAAACAGGTAAATTACTGGCCAACGAAAAAACGGGATGGTATGCAGCACTTATTTATAACTGTTCTGTGTATACCGGTTTTATTGCCGGACTGTTCATACTTCCCGATTCCCCGCAAATGCCTTTCTGGACTGGTGCCTTATACATAATGGGGCATTTGTTTATTAAGAAAGATGATCAAAAATTAAGCACCTGGTTATTATTAGGGTTGATGATCGGGCTGGCTACCTTATGCAAAGTGCATGGTTTGTATTTATGGGCAGGCTTTGGTTTATTCCTTATCATCACAAGGATTACATGGTTATTAAACTGGCGTCTGTATGCCGGTATCGCTGTAACCATACTTTGTGTGCTGCCCATTGTGTATTGGAATGTACTCAATGATTTTATTACGTACCGTTATCATTCAGACCGTGTTACGCATACTACTGTTCAATGGGATATGCTGGGCAGGGAAATAGGCGGTGAATTTGCCTATCAGAACCCTGTTATTTTTATCCTGGTAGGTATTGCATTGATTGCCATGCTGCGGAAACGGATCAGGTTTAACAGGAGAAAAGCTTCTATATGGTTATTGTGTATGAGTTTGCCGATGATCTTTTTGTTTTGGGGTGTTTCTTTATTAAACCCCACTCTTCCGCATTGGAGTGGGCCGGGATATATACCCTTGTTTTTTGTTGGTGCTTTATATCTTGAGCAAAGATCATTTAAAGTTGTTCCCGGGTTTATCAAAATGGCAGCTACTCTGGTTGTTATTGTTTTGATGTCGGGGATTGCACTTGTCAGATTATCGCCCATTAACTTCGGTAGCCATGATCAACAGAATTATGGTGAGTATTGTCCTACACTCGACTTATCGGGTTGGAAAGATTTCAGTAAAACATTTGCATGGCAGGTAAAGGAGGATGCTGCCAAAGGTTTGATGAAACCGAATTCACCCATCATCGTTAATAAGTGGTTTCCCGGGGGGCACCTTGAATTTTATACTTCGCGTGAAACGGGATTGCCTGTAATAGGTGTTGGTCAGTTGCAGGACCTGCATAAGTTTGCCTGGTTGAATAAAGTACGGCAGCCCCTGCAACCAGGTGATGATGCGTATTGCATTGTTCCGTCTAACCTGCCACTAAATGTTATTGAAACTTACGGTCAATATTTTACAGTTATTGAAAAACCTGTGGTAATTAACCAGAGAAGAAGCGGGGGAGTAGTCCGGTATTTTAATGTATACCGAATGAAAGGCTGTAAGATGGTACCGAAGCCTGTATTAACTAAGTAGAATCTGCCTTGCCTTATTTTTAATTTCCCCCATTCGAAGTACTATCAACGGGTGGCTTAACTTCAACAACTTTTTCGTTCTTGCCAAAAAAGGTTTCAAAATCTTTCCGGTAAGAAATGCTCACCCCCTGCCGGTTGCGGCGGCCGAAGGTGGAACCACTGATGTCGAGACTTGTTTTATTGAAAACAATCAACCTTAATTTTCTGTCCTTTGTAAGGATGAATTCGATATTCACATTCGGAAGCCATTGTGTGTTGCCATTTTGTATGGCAGAGCTTCCGAGGTTAAAATCAATATCACTTCCAAGCGTTACAATTATTTTGTCACTGGCAAATGCACGGCTGAATTTAAGGTCCACCCTTGTACGGTCAATCTTATTTGAATTGGTATTCGTAGGGTCGAGGATATTAGAACTGCTGTAAACACTGGTGCCTATGTCGAACCGTAAACTTTTATCGCCGGTTATCCTGAACAGCAGGTTAGACAATATCTTGTTTACTCTTGTGGTTAATAACTGAGAAACTGTGTTATAACCTAAGGATGTGATTGCATACGGACTTACACCCGGCCCGCCACCATTGCCCGGGGGAGCAAATGAATTGAACAGGATAACGAAAGCTACCTGGTTCAATATTTCGTTCTGATCCTTTTCCAGTCGGACAAGGTATTGCGAAAATTCATTGTCTGATTTAATCGGACTGGTTTGCGGGAAATCTAACCTGAATTTAATATCGGGTTTACTTAATTTCTCACGTAACTGGGCAATCACATACACATCGCCCCGATAACCTTTTACGGCACCGCTGAAAGTATTGTTACCCACCAGCTCACTAAGGCTTACACGCTCGGCCGTGTATTGTGCATCAATATGCATGTCTGCCCTGAACGGGTCGCCGCTCCACTCAATATAATTACCGGCGTCTGGTAACAACTCAAATGGCTTTCGGATAAACCCCTGGAAATTAAAAACATAACTACCCTTATCAATATTGTACCTGCCGCGGATAGTGAGTGGTTCTGTTGTACCGGCCCGTATTAATAACTTACCATTTCCTACCGCTTTAATTACGTCGCCTGTTTGCTCGTCCAGTATCACATCTATCATTACATTCTTATTCACCGTCATGTCCAGATCAACTGTCAGGTCAAGCTTACTGCTTCCCGATTCGGTTGCCATTTCTGTTCCGTACTGTTTAAAAACAATAAAATCTGCGGATCCGCTTTCGCGTGTGATGGAATTAGGGATATATATATGCGAACTGTCGTTTGCTCCCGCAACGATATTCATTTTGCAATTGCTTTCAGGCCCTTTAAAACTAAGGTTGGCCCATCCAATTGCTTTGCCATAGAACTGGTTATTATCGGAGGACCGTGTATCCAGCATTAAAAGTTTATCGGTGGTAAGATCGAAATCGAACGACATATTTTTAAAACCCTTCTCATATAATTTACCGGTTACGGTACCTGTATTCTTATAACGGTCATGTATGTTAAAGCGACCAAAATCTATCCCATCGGGTTGAAAATTAATATTAGCAGAGTCTATGGTATAATACACCTGTGAATACTTCACTTTCATACCCGCATTTAAAAGTTTGATCTTTCCCAGCAGATCAGGTGCTTTCAGGTTACCACTGATATTCAGGGTACCAATTGCCTGTCCTTTAATATCCGTAAAAATATTATTCAGGAATTTATGCAGTATATCAATCCGGGAATTAGCCAGCTGGATATCGGTATGAAAAGATTTGCCGGTTGTATCCTTAAGATTATAACTACCCTTAGCGGTAAACCGGTATCCTTCATTGGGCGATTGAATATCGAAAGGGATCTCACCTGTTTTGCTGTTGTAATCTGCCTTAATGGTTACCAGTCCAATCGAGTCGTCATCCAAACGAAATTGTTCAGCTTTCAAGTCTGCAGATGCATTGAATTGCCCTGAAAAATCATTTAATGCAATATTCCCTGAAGTTACCCCCTGTAACCTTGGGTCTTTAAAAAAGAGTGAAGTAAGATCGCCCATTACTACATTCTTGAGATTTACGACTAGGTTTTGTGTATTGGCACCAGGTTCTTCTCTGCTCTCCACAGTTATTTCCTGAAAGCCCTGGGTGAATTTAATATTCTGCGCATGCATCAGATGCGTTCGGATGGATAACTCTCCCCGCTTTTCAATATTCCATTTTTTCTCGTTCAGTACAAAAGAAGAAGGCCTGAATTCTACACGCACTCCATCAGACAGGGTATAAACATCGGCATATAGGTCGGCATCATTTAATGTATTGTCAGCACTTGTTTTAATGGATACCACAGAATGGTCATGATAAGAAATCACATTTAATTTTGTATTCGGAAAACGAAGGCTGTCAGTTGCCTGGATGCTACTAATGGTGCCGTTCACTGAAAGGGTATCAATATTACCTTTTCCTGCCAGATCAAGGCCACTGAAACTGGCAGTCTTATACTTGCCAAAAGGAATTTTTGCAGTAACTCCTAGTAAGTTATTGCGTGTATCTACAGAACCGCTTATCGAAGCATCATTAAATCCGGAGATATTTTTATCCCATAATTTAATATACGGCTCTACATAATTTGTATTGACAATGAATGTGAACTGTTGGTTTTTGGGGATGGATCTAGGCGGATCTATATAAGTAGGATAATAGTGATTGAGGAAGCCCTGAAAACTTGCAGGAAGGTCGATAATGCTGAATTTACCGGAAATCGTTGCATTAAAATCATTACTGGCCAGGTGCAAGAATTTAACCGAATCAATATAACTCGATTCTAAATTGAGGGAGTCAAAACCAAGGCTTACAGCACCTTTTGTAATATGCGCGTTTAAAAATTTTGCATTCCCTAAAAAATTGTCAATCGTGGTTCCTGTAAAATTCACATCCAACAAACCCGTGAGCTCCAGGGAATCCTTGAAAAGATTGAGTGATTTTAAGTTTGAATGAACAAGGTCGGCAACAATGTTAAAACGTGGAAATTCTTTGGAAAGATCTATTTCAACCGTACTCGTAAAATCGAGGTTTGGGTCGTCAATCTTTATTTCACCATTAAAATATTTCTTTTGAAAAGTTCCATTGGTAATAATATTTGTATAGGTATAGTTGTTGTATTCGAGGGATGATATTTTACCTTCAAGTGTTGTTTTCAACCTGTCTACGGCAAAACCGGTACCTGAAATCTTTCCTTTAAAATTAACGAGGCCCAATTTTGTATCGTTCAAAAATTTGCCCATATTGAAACGGATGGTTTCAATGGCACCGGTGTAAATGGGGTCGCCTTTCCGGGGTAATTGTAAAGCCACATTGGTTCTTACACCCCCTAACTGTGTACTGAAATTGCCTTCCGTAACAAAATTATGAATGGTGCCTTTGAAATTACCTTTGTAAAGTATTGTTCCGAGCGCAGTGAGGTTGGGAGAGGTAACACCTTTCAAAGCAGGAATAAATACACCCAGGTCATAATAGTTAGTTTGTAAACTACCATTGCTCAAAATAATCTTCGTAGTATTAATATCTGGCAGGCCTTTCATACTAAGGTTGCCATTAATATTAGTGGTGGCGCCTATCCTTGCAGTTAAGCGGTCTACATTAAAATTTTCTACTGTCCCAAGAAAGTTGCCGCTTAACAGCACTTCTTTTTTCCATGTTTTCAGATCGGGAGCGAAATAGGCAATATCGTCGCTGTTAATGCGGGCTTCTTTAAAATGTGCATCCATCGTCACCTGACTGTTGTAATGGCCAAAGTCTTTGGTAAAGTCTTTGAACCTCATTGCATAATAATTGGTGAGGTGGCTCTTGTTCGTTTGCAGGTCAAGCTTTGCCAGCTCCATGATCTGGGGAGTGAGCTTGAAATTTGTTTTCAACTTTTTTAATTCCAACCCGCATCGGTCTTTCAATGCAAGGTCAATATTTGCCCGGAGTGTATCTTTTACAAAAGATATCCTGGCCAGTTTGCCATTTAATTTGCTTAATTGTATATGACTACCGTCGAAAAAAACGGAAGGTTTATTTACATCTTTATCCAGGAATAGGCTCCCATTGTGTATTGTTAAAGTGTCAAGCAGTAACGATATATTTCCGCTATTAAAATACATGCCTTCTTTAACTGCCTGTACAATTTTTTTGGAAGAGAATTCCGGGCGAATGGGTGTATACCCCTGGATTTTGATAACAGGATCATCCAGGGTGATTGTGCTGACGGTAAATTCATTTTTAACGAAATCTATATTATCAGCATCTACTAATAAACTGCCTGCCCTGATATCCAGGTAGTCGCCAGTCCAGCGGTCGTTTTTCAGGAAATGAATGTTCTTTAAATCAATTTTTTTCAGGTTAAGTGCTAAGCCGCCACTTTTTTTGGTAGGGTTGGGTGAAGCAAAATAATCAATAATAAACTGGTAGTTCCATATAGAATCCTTGCGGCTCATATTAACCAATGCATCTTCTAACCCAACATATTTCAACTCAGCTTTATCTTTCAGAAAAAACCAATCGGTAATCCTTACTTTCATTTGTTTTGCATATAGCAGCGTATCTTTTTGTTTATCTCTCACCAGAATACCTTCCAGGTTCATCCGGTTAAATAAGGCAAAACTTACTTTTTTTACACTCACTTCAGTGCCAAGGCTTTTTGATAGACGGCTGGTGGCAATACCTACAAGCCAGTTTTGCACTATATCCGTCTGAATAGCGATAATTGCCAATAAAATGACGGCTATAAGAATAAGAAAACTACGACGTAATATTTTGAAGAAAGGGTTCAGAAGCTTTTTGGTTTGATGGGTAAAAATAAGCATTCGTATCCGTAGAGCAATTACAATACCAAACCCGTTAAAGTAAGCCTGAAAGAAGGTTTTTTTTGTGTATTACCCCTGTAAGCAACTTATTTAGGCCAAATCTTTCTTAAAAGCATCTATTTCATTGATGAAATCAATAGCCGTGATAACAGATTTGTATTCCGGACCCGCCATCATTAATGTCCTTACCCATTTTTCATGTATGTTTTCAAGATTGATATTCCTGTATAAATAAATAGCTAAGAATGTAAAAAATAAAGTAATAGGGAAAGGGATCAACCAGAATTTAAGACTGCTAAAAAGTATCCATTTGCTATGCCAGAACCAGGTAGTATAGAAAGGCATCTGTAACCATATAATACCCGTGAACTTTAGGGTGGACAACTGTAATTTCGCTAGTTTTTTTTGTGTATCTGTTATATTTTCAGAATAATTGATCTGTTTGATGATGATGATATGTTTTATGTACACTACCACAGCTATTATGGAAAAAAGTATAATGAAACTTACCGAAATGCTGAAATAGAGATTCGTAAAGCGATTTCCGTATACCAAAATACCCAAAAACAAAACCCATAATATACCCAGCACAACTGCCCATATTTTAAAAGTTACCAGGGAATCTAATTTTGATTTGGCTTTTTGTGTCTGGATTGTTTCAAAGCAACGAAGGTTTAATGCCCATGACTGAAGATTTAATACCCGGGCTTCCTCGATTTTCCTATCGTAGGATTGCCAGATATTTTTCAATTCTATGTCTTCCATAATTATTTGTTTACAGTTGAAAATTTTTGTTTGAGTTTGTCTTTGATTCGGCTGATCCTTGTAGCCGTATTGGTTTCTGTAATACCCAGGATCTCTGCTATTTCAGCGTAGCTTTTCGATTCGAGGTAGAGGATCATAAGTGCTTTGTCCAGCCCTTTCAATTCACTGATAAACTGTTGCAGCAGGTTGATATTTTCTTCCAGTTCATCCGAGCCGTCGTTTTTATCTTCAATGGCTACTTCATTTTCCGAGATAGAGATGACCGTTTCTGATTTTTTTTCTTTCCGGTAAAAAGAAATGGCCACATTTAATGCAACACGGTACATCCAGGTAGAAAAAGTATGGTCTGTATCAAAACTCTTGCCAGACCGCCATAGCTGATAAGTAATTTCCTGGGCAAGATCTTCCCTGTCGGCTTTATTCCTGCAATATGAATTGCATATCTTAATGATAATTCCCTTGTTCTTTAAAACCAGGCTTAAAAAAACTTCTTTTGTGGGTTCTCTATTCATCAGGGTGAAGGGATCTTCTTTCCATTATTATTCGCAGGGGGTCCTCAAAAATCACATTTTCAAAAAAAAATAATTTTAGAAAGGGCAATATAAGTAATCCCTATGCATGCAGGGATTGATAAGTGCAGGTAATAAGTTACTCAAAATGGGTATAAGGGGAATCTGTCAGTTTAAAATCTCTTTGCTTTCTTCTTTTAACGGGAAAGACACAATAAAGGTCGCTCCCTCGTTTTCAGTGCTTACCGCACTGATAAATCCATCGTGTTTATCCATAACCTGTTTGCATAAGGCAAGGCCAATTCCTGTGCCTTCATATTCTGTGTGAACATGCAACCGTTTAAACATGTCGAAAATATCTTTTGCATATTTCTGCTCAAAACCGATGCCATTGTCTTTTATAATGATCCTGCAAAATTTATTCACTTTCTTATTGGTTGGGAGTGGAGTGCTCTGTGGTATTTCGGCAGTAATCTGTATAAAAGGAGGGACATCCTTTTTACTGTATTTGATGGCATTGCCTATCAGGTTTAGGAAAAGTGATTTAATCAGTACCGGATTTACAATAAGGTTGGGAAGCAATCCCACAGTAACCTGGGCTTTTTTGTCTTTTATTGGTGCATCTAAATCTTCTAAAACTTCAGTTACCAACTGGTTAATGTTGGTGTTGAGAAACAAATTCTCTTTTTCATTCGACACTTTTGAAAAAATGAGAATATCCTTAATTAATTCCTGCATTCTTTCCGCAGCTCTTTGAATGGTTTTTAATTTTGATAGCCCCTCATTATCCAACTGACTTGAATGTTTAAGCGATAAAAGGTCACTGAAAGTGCGGATTTTTCGCAAAGGTTCCTGCATATCGTGTGAGGCCATAAAAGCGAATCTGTCAAGCTCTTTATTGGCAGTCTCCAAACGGTCTATGTTATTGAGCAACTGCTTATTCAGTTCTATTATCTTTTCCTCGGAATTTTTACGCTCCTTGATTTCGTTTTCCAGGTTCCTGTTAATGGTTTTTAGTTTTTCCTCCTGCACCAAAAGCTGTTGTTTTTTCCTGTATAGCTCAACAAAAACAGTAACTTTAGCCCTGAGTAATTCAGAGTTTACCGGTTTATAAATATAATCTACGGCTCCCGTACGGTAGCCTTTAAAAATATTTTCCTCGCCATAATTATTAGCGGTAATAAAAATGATGGGGATATGTTTCAGCTTATCCCTTTCATAAATTAGCGCAGCGGTTTCAAAGCCATTAAGGTTAGGCATCTTTACATCCATTAAGATAAGGGCAAAATCAAATTCAGATAGTAATATCTTCAATGCCTGCCTGCCGGAATTCGCTTTTACAAATTGGTAACCATCGGCCTCTAAAATAGTCTCCATGGAAAATAAATTATCCTCCCGATCATCTACCAAAAGAATTTTTTGCTGCATCTATTTCAATTTATTTATAGAACCAAACCCTCATTAACGAGAGCAACTGGTCTATTTTTAACGGTTTGGTAATATAATCAGAGGCGCCCGCTTCTATGCATTTCTGCCTGTCGCCCTTCATGGCTTTTGCTGTTACGGCAATTACGGGTAGTGTGCTGTTCTTGTGTTCCCTTCTTATTTTTTGTGTGGTTTCATAACCATCCATTTCAGGCATCATAATATCCATCAGTACCATATCAATTTTCGATTGTTCATCGTTAATGATACTAATAGCTTCTTTCCCGCTTTCTGCTGTTACCACATTGATATTATACCTTTCAAAAACAGTTGTTAATGCAAATAAATTGCGAACATCATCATCTACTACTAAAATATTTTTACCGGTAAGTATATCTTCTTTCATGTGTATGTTTTCAATAACACGCTTTTTTTCCGGCGGCAGATTTTTATGGGGAAGATGAAGGTGAAGTACGGTTTCTTCCAATAGGTGTTCTAATGAATTCACGCCTTTCAGCAACACTGTATTTGACATACGGGTTAAATCATTCAACTCTGTTTTGTTGAAGTCTTTTGCTGAATACACAATTACGGGTGTTAATTTTTTCTTGATCTCTGCTACCTTGCTAATAAGCTCTGTTCCACTCATGTCGGGTAATGTATAATCAAGAATTATACAATCATACTCCTTATCAGTTATCTGCCGGATAGCTTTTTTACCTGTAGGAACTATGCTTACCTGCATTGTATCGCCTTCAAGCATTTTCGCTATTTGTGATGATTCCAGTTCATTGTCTTCTACAACCAATATTTTCCTCACTTCTTTTTCACTGAAGGATACAATATCTTCAAACAATTCTGTTAGTGAATTATTATCAAGTGGTTTTAGCAGGAAACTCCTGGCTCCCCTTTTCAAAGCAAGGGCCCGGTTTTCTTCCCCCGAAATAAGGTGGATAGGCATGTGCCGGTAGTTAAGGTCATTCCTCAGCAGGTCCAGTACCTTCCATCCGCTGGTATCAGGTAATTTTACGTCTAGTGTGATGGCAATAGGTGTAAAACGAGCGATGAAATCAAACACTTCTATATAACTGATGGCTACTATGGCTTTGAGGCCATACTCATGTGCTTTTTCAATAACAATCCTTCCAAAGCGGAGATCGTCTTCTACAACTAAAATCACCTTATCACCAGCCGTTATATTATTTCTGTCATCACTCGTATCATTGATCATCTCGTTTACAATACTCAGGTTTTTTGTTTCACCTTCACTGGTAACACGGATGGAATGTATAAGTGTATCTATTTCTGTTGCATCCGGTCCTAATTGAAATTGCTGGTAAGAGGCCAATGTATCATTGGGATCTTTCAATACAAGTCCTGTAACGCTATCAACAGGCAGGAACAAAGTAAAGGTACTACCCGTTGTTGTATTGCTTTCGAGTTCAATAGTGCCACCCAATAATTCTGCTAATCCACGGCTGATAGATAAACCCAGACCCGTTCCGCCGTATTTTCTACTGGTAGATCCTTCAGCCTGCTGGAAAGCTTCAAATATTATATTTTGTTTTTCCTGCGGGATACCGATGCCTGTATCGCTTATGGCAAATGCAACTACTTTTTTAGCGGTATCCAGATTTACGTTGCCGGATTTCCAATTTTTCTTCGCTTCGTAGATGCTTAGTTTTACTTCGCCTTTTTCCGTAAACTTAAACGCATTCGATAATAAGTTTTTGAGGATCTGATTCAAACGTTGTAGATCTGTTTCTATTAATACAGGAAGCTTGGTATCTGTTTCAATAGTAAAGCGCAGGTGCCGTGCTTCTGATATGGGTTTAAAAGTGGTTTCAGCAAAAGCGGCAATTTCAGCAAAACGAACAGGGGAGATGTTAGCCGTAATAAACCCTGATTCGATTTTCGAAAGGTCAAGGATATCATTGATCAGCTGTATCAGGTCATCCCCGCATGAGTGAATGGTTTTGGCATACCGAATCTGTTTATCATTCAGGTTGCCTTCGGCATTTTCGTATAATTGCTGGGCAAGGATCAACAGGCTGTTGAGTGGGGTACGTAACTCATGCGACATGTTGGCGAGGAACTCTGATTTGTACTTTGACGTTAGCGTTAACTGTTCTGCTTTTTCTTCGAGAGATTTCCGGGCTTCTTCCACCTCTTTATTTTTATCCTCTACTTCATTTTTCTGCTTAACCAGTAAGAGTGCTTTATCCTGCAATTCATCATTGGTCCGGCTCAATTCTTCCTGCTGGATTTTCAACTCACCGGCCAATGACTGCGATTGGGTAAGTAGTTCTTCGGTACGTGTATTTGCTTCAATCGTGTTCAATACAATTCCAATACTTTCTGTTAATTGTTCAAGGAAGTCAAGGTGAGTTTCACTGAATGTATCCAATGAAGCAAGTTCAATAACCGCTTTTACTTTATTTTCAAACAATACAGGCAGGATAATAAGGTTGGCAGGTTTGGATCTTCCCAACCCGGAATTGATCTTGATATAATTGCCCGGTATATTTGACAAAATGATCCTTTCTTTTTCAAATGCCACCTGGCCTACCAGGCTTTCGCCAATAGCAAACTCCGTGGGTATTGTTTTTTCAGATTTGTATCCGTAGGCTGAATACAAACTCAGTTTGGCAACCTGTGTTTCTTCATTCTGGTTTAAAATATAGAATGCACCATAGTGTGCCGTAACCACCTGTGCTAATTCCGACAGGATACGCTGGGTTACTGTTTTTAAATCTTTTTGTCCCTGCAACATTTGTGTAAACTTGGCAAGGTTCGATTTTAACCAGTCCTGTTCCTGGTTGCGTAGCGTGGTCTCTTTCAAATTAGCGATCATCTGGTTGATGGTATCTTTCAGCGCCTCCACTTCACCTTTCGCTTCTACCCGAATGGTACGGGTAAGGTCACCTTTGGTTACCGCTGAAGCCACTTCAGAAATGGAACGTACCTGCGTGGTAAGATTTTGTGCCAGCTGGTTTACATTCTCAGTAAGATTCTTCCATATACCCGAAGCACCGGGCACTGATGCCTGACCACCTAATCTTCCATCCACACCCACTTCACGTGCCACTGTGGTTACCTGGTCGGCAAACAGGGCAAGCGTATCAATCATTTCATTAATCGTGTCAATTAACTGCGCTACCTCACCTCGTGATACGATGGCTAATTTTTGTTTGAGGTTTCCTGTGGCAACAGCGGTTACTACTTTTGCGATACCCCGCACCTGGTTAGTAAGGTTAGATGCCATCATGTTCACACTGTCTGTCAAGTCTTTCCATGTACCGCCCACACCCCTTACTTCTGCCTGCCCGCCCAGCTTACCTTCTGTACCCACTTCACGTGCCACACGGGTTACTTCAAATGCGAATGAGTTCAATTGCTCCACCATGGTATTGATGGTATTTTTCAGGTCGAGGATCTCACCTTTTACGTCAATGGCAACTGTTTTAGAAAGGTCACCGCTCGCTACCGCTTTGGTTACTTCCGCAATGTTTCGTACCTGTGCAGTAAGGTTACCTGTCATTTGGTTTACTGAGTCTGTCAAGTCTTTCCATGTACCAGCTACACCGGGCACAAATGCCTGTCCGCCTAATTTACCATCGGTACCTACTTCACGTGCCACACGCGTTACCTCAGATGCGAATGCACGTAACTGATCCACCATCGTGTTGAGCGTTTCTTTCAGCTGCAGAATTTCTCCGCGCACATCCACTGTAATTTTTTTCGACATGTCGCCATTTGCTACGGCAATGGCCACATCTGCAATATTTCTTACCTGTGCGGTAAGGTTACCTGCCATCTGGTTTACCGAATCGGTCAGATCTTTCCAGGTACCTGCAACGCCTGGTACATTAGCCTGTCCGCCTAATTTACCTTCTGTACCTACTTCCCTGGCAACCCGGGTTACTTCCGATGCAAATCCCCTTAACTGGTCTACCATCGTGTTGATGGTATTTTTTAATTCGAGAATCTCACCTTTTACATCCACACCAATCTTTCTCGACAAATCCCCATTGGCCACCGCCGTGGTTACTTCCGCAATATTCCTTACCTGCGAGGTAAGGTTACTGGCCATTTTATTTACTGAATCCGTTAAGTCTTTCCATGTTCCACCCACACCTGGTACATCGGCCTGTCCACCCAGTTTTCCTTCCGAACCTACTTCCCTTGCCACACGTGTTACCTCGGAACCGAATGAGTTTAACTGATCCACCATTGTATTGATGGTATTTTTCAATTCCAATATTTCACCCCTTACATCCACCGTGATCTTTCTTGATAAGTCGCCTTTTGCCACCGCCGTTGTTACTTCGGCAATGTTGCGCACCTGTCCTGTGAGGTTACTGGCCATACCATTTACGGAGTCGGTGAGGTCTTTCCATACACCACCAACGCCTTCTACCGCAGCCTGTCCACCAAGCTTTCCTTCCGAACCCACTTCCCTTGCCACACGTGTTACCTCAGAGGCAAATCCCCTCAACTGGTCCACCATTGTATTGATGGTATTTTTTAATTCGAGTATCTCACCTTTTACATCCACATCAATTTTACGCGATAAGTCGCCGGTTGCCACGGCCGTGGTTACTTCCGCAATATTCCTTACCTGTGAGGTAAGGTTACTGGCCATTTTATTTACCGAATCCGTTAAGTCTTTCCAGGTACCGCCTACACCCGGTACATCGGCCTGTCCGCCTAATTTTCCTTCCGAGCCCACTTCCCTTGCCACCCTGGTTACTTCGGAACCAAATGAGTTCAACTGATCCACCATGGTATTGATGGTATTTTTCAACTCAAGGATCTCACCCTTTACATCCACCGTAATTTTTCTTGATAAGTCGCCCTTAGCCACGGCTGTGGTTACTTCGGCAATGTTACGCACCTGGCCGGTAAGGTTTCCAGCCATACCGTTTACAGAATCGGTTAAATCTTTCCAGGTTCCGGCAATACCTTTTACCTGGGCCTGCCCGCCTAATTTTCCTTCCGTACCTACTTCCAGTGCCACGCGGGTTACTTCTGAGGAGAATGAGTTTAACTGGTCCACCATCGTATTAATGGTGTTTTTCAATTCCAATATTTCACCTTTTACATCTACCGTAATTTTTCTTGATAAGTCGCCTTTCGCCACCGCTGTGGTCACCTCGGCAATATTTCTTACCTGTGCAGTTAGGTTGCTACCCATCTGGTTTACAGAATCGGTAAGGTCTTTCCATACACCACCTACTCCTTTCACTTTTGCCTGCCCACCTAATTTTCCTTCCGATCCTACCTCACGTGCCACACGCGTTACCTCTGCGGAGAATGAGTTTAACTGATCCACCATCGTATTGATGGTATTTTTTAATTCGAGGATTTCACCTTTTACATCCACCGTAATTTGTCTGGACAAATCCCCTTTCGCCACTGCTGTTGTTACTTCGGCAATGTTACGAACCTGGCCGGTAAGGTTACTGGCCATTTGATTTACTGAGTCTGTCAAATCTTTCCATGTTCCTGCCACACCTTTTACCTGTGCCTG
>JANXUL010000211.1 GCA_025356235.1 Bacteroidota bacterium | reverse complement strand
GCCCATAAGTGGTAAGCCGTGCTCCCCAAACCGCATCCCGTGTTCTATTGCCCTTACACAATGGTTGTATAAAGTAGTGGATTCATCTGAGCGTATAGGAAGATCATAATAAGAATCTTCATCCACATTTAATACTCTTCCTTCAAGAAAATGAATATCGGTATCCAGGATAGAAGTATCACCTGTTGTAATCACATACCGGGCTGTTACAAACGGGAGCCATAAAAAATCATCTGAACACGTAGTTCGCACGCCTCTTCCCATTGGGGGGTGCCACCAATGCTGCACATCCCCTTCTTTAAACTGGCGTGAGGCACATAATAGGATCTGCTGTTTAATAATTTCCGGATGTGAATGCAAAAGTGACAGGGTATCCTGCAGCTGGTCCCTGAAACCAAATGCCCCACCTGATTGATAAAAACCACTACGTGCCCATATGCGGCAGGCCAGTGTTTGATAATTGAGCCATCCATTGGCTAAAATATTTAAGGCGGTATCAGGTGTTTGTATTTGTACGGTATTCAATGTATGATTCCAATACTCTTTTACTCTTTTCAATGCATTCGCAGCACTCGGGGAGTCTTTATATTTTTTTATCAGGTTTTGTGCATCTGCTGCATCTGTTCCGGCGCCCATGTGAAAAATAATTTCACGTTCTTCTTCTTCTTCCAGTTCAAAAACAACCTGTAAAACAGCACAGGGATCAAACCCCGCACCTGTTTGACCGGAAAGCCTTGCCCTGTTCATACCATCCGGGTTAGCCAATGTTCCGTTACGGCCAATGAATTCAGTCCTGTCTGCCGTGTACGTTCGGTTTGTTTCATTCACATCAAAGAAGGCTACCCGGTTCTCGAACTCTTTATTATAAGGATTGGTTGCGAACAGCGCACTGTTAACCATATCTGTTTCAGTTACCACATGCATTTGATTTTTTGAACGCAGGTCACCTAATACCCATTCAATATAGCCCGTAACAGATAAACGCCTTTGCCGTCCGGAAGCATTATGCAGTTTTATTACAATAAACTTGATGGCATCCTCTATATCAACATAGATGCATATTTCGGACTCTATACCATCTTCGCTATGTTCAAAAATGCTATACCCAAAACCATGTCGGGTGATATAGATTGATTTTCCGCGTTGTGGTAATGGAAGTGGCGACCAGAAGCGGCCACTTTCTTCATCCCGCAGGTAATAAGCTTCTCCGGCTGTATCACTTACAGGATCATTGTTCCATGGCGTTAACCGAAGCTCATGTGCATTATCAATCCATGTGTATGACTGGCCACTTTCAGATATCACTGTACCAAAACGAGGGTTAGCTAACACATTCACCCAGGGCGCAGGTGTTCTTTGCGATGCAGTGGTTGTGATTACATATTCTTTCCCATCGGCTGAGAATCCTCCAAAGCCGTTAAAGAATAAAAGGTCTTTTGGCAACTCCAATGAAGTAAGCACTGTTGCATAAAATTTGGAAGGGCTGAAATAAGGGATGATGCTCTTTAATTTCGTGCGCCTGTTTATTTGTTCTTCCAGTGATCCCTGCCTGTCTGATATGACTACTCTTGCCACACTCTGGAAAAGGATGCGGTCTTCATTTGATATCTGGTCTGCGGACCTGATAAAAATTCCACCCGGTTGTTCTTTTATTTCAGCAGAAATTCCCGGGGCTGCTATGCCTAATAATTGGTTCTGTAATGTTTGGCGATAGCCGCCATGATCATCGTTCCATATAACAAGGTCAACCGATAGCCCTTTCATTTTCCAGTAAGCATGCGCCTGGATCAATTGTTTAGCGAGGTCTATGTTATTTGAATCTTCTATTTGCAAGAGTACAATTGGCAGGTCGCCTGATATGGCATAGCCCCATAACCCTGATTGCCCGCGATGGTTTTTAATGATCACAGATGCGTCGGCCCGTAGGGAAGGATTTACAAATATGATGGAACTGGCAAGCCGACCGTACATCTGTGCATCGGTTTCTTTTGCGTCAATCTGCCGTAATATTACCTGGCTATGTGTCCATGCAAGTTCAAATGCCCTGTTGGCCATATGACGGTCCTGGTATTTTTCAACGAGTGCATTGCATATTTCCCTTGTTTCACCAATACCAAAGACCAGGTCTATAATAGCCGATGCCTGGGGTTCTATGGTAATACGGTATTGTATGGCAATTACCGGATCCAGTACAGAACCCTGTGTATCGGACAATGGATTTTGCTGCTGAAGCATTTGGGGATAATGAACCGTATTACCACGGCCTATGAACCTGCTTCTGTCTGTTTCATAAGAAACATGATTAATTTCTGCATTATGCACCTTCATCAAATGAAACATGTAGGGCATATGCGAATCAGCTGATCGGGGCCGGCGTGTACAAAGGATAGCATGTCTTTGCGGATTAATTTCCGTTTGTACAAAAAGGTTACTGAAAGCAGGATGTGCCGCATCTGCCATTTCTGAAGTAAGCACGACTTCTGCATAACTCGTTATTTCAAGTATCCTTTTTTTCCGTGACCGGTTCGTAATATGTACACGCCTTAATTCAACATCATCTTCCGGTGATACCACGATTTCTGTATGCGTTTCGAGCGAATGATCGCGTCGCCTGAATTCTGCACGGCCTTGTGAGAAAACAGCTTCATAGGTTTCTCCGGCCTGCAGTGTGGGTTGGTGGGCTGTTGACCAATAAAAGTTGGTTTCCAGATCACGTATGAAACAAAAGGTACCCCAGTTATCGGAAGTGGTATCTTCTCTCCAGCGGGTAACAGCTATATCTTTCCAGCGACTATAACCACCACCTGCATTTGTTACCATTACATTATATCTGCCGTTTGATAATAATTGCACAGCCGGTATAGGTGTTTGCGAAGTGGTAATTACGCGCATGGGGGTATCAATTCCAGGAAGTGAGCTGGCATCGGCCACATGAATGCCGGGTGAATAAAATGTGGTGATCCTTGGTATCCTTTCCTGCAATAATAAAAGTGTTGCTTTAAACTGCACTTCTGTTTCAAACCTTTTTTGCATAGGTTTATCGTTCAGGCAATAGTCAAGGGCCAACAGGCTCATCCCTTCATGGTGAGCCATAAATGAACGAATGATCACTTTATTTTGCCGGCGCGGTAACCTTGAAGTAGTATAATCAATCGCTTCAAAAAAACCGAACTTCCCCTGAAAGCCTTCCTGATCCAACAGCTGCAAATTCTCACAGGCTTTTTCAGTATCTACTATTAAAGCCATTATTGATGCATAAGGGGCGATCACCAGGTCTTCGCCCAGTCCACGTTTAAAGCCGGTTCCCGGTACCCCGAATGCACGGTATTGATAATTAAGGTTCGCATCTACCAGGTTATAGCCCGATTCTGAAATGCCCCAGGGCACACCACGTTTTTTACCATATTCAATCTGCTTCTGTACAATGGCCCTGCTGGTTTCATCCAACAACGTATTTTCATAAGTAGGCATTATCAATGAGGGCATGAGGTATTCGAACATAGACCCGCTCCATGAAAGAAGTAAGGGGGTACTGCCTACACTTGTTAACTGCCGGCCCAAAGCAAACCAGCTTTCCTGCGGCAGTTTTCCCTGTGCAATGGCCACAAAAGTGGTTAGCCTTGCCTCTGATGCGAGGAGATCATAATAACTGTTATCAATTTTATGTTCTTCAATATTATAACCGATAGTTAATAAGTGCTGTGACTTATTGAACAGAAAATCATAATCCACCGTTGACAGTTCAGTACATTCTTCCGATAACCGTTCGGTCATCAGTATAAATTCCTTTGCCCGTTGGCTTCCCTGAACAATAAGTACGCGGAACCTGTCGAGCCATTCCACCTCTTCTTTTGTATTCTCTGGTGTATAATATCCATTAATGCCCGGCAATAAATATTGTTCAATCCGCGCCAGTTCCCAAAAACTAGGCATTTCCGCTACCAATGAAAATGCGTTGGTAAATTTTTCAGGTACCGGTATCAGCAACCATGGAAGGTAAGTAGTAAGTTCCCGTATATTTTGTGTTAGCAACCCTGTTACTTTCTGTGCCCATTCCTGCTCTTCACTTTCCGGGTCGGGATTCAAATGCGAAACCATAGTCTCAGCAGACTCCTTCAACCTATCCAATACAGATTTGAAAACCATTAATCCTTTGGGCTTTGTCTTACACAGTTGGGTAACCTCTTCTAAAAATTTCTGTATGTGTATATTTTCCTTGTTTTTTTCATACAATACATTTACTGTATCACATATGCCGTTAAATATATGTGTATGAACAATTTTATCATGCACCAATGAAAGCAGGCCCTGCTTCAGTGTAATCAGGTGACCGATAAGGTTACCGCTATCTACAGTAGAAATATACTTTGGATGCAGGGGTTTAAGTGAAACGGTATCGTACCAGTTAAAGAAATGTCCCCGGTATTTTTCCATCTCCTGCATAGTGCGCATGGTATTCGTTGTGCGCTCAAGCAGCTGTGCAGTTGTTATGTAACGAAAATCATAGGCAGACAGGTTAGCTAAAAGGCTAAGCCCTATATTTGTTGGCGAAGTACGGTGAGCAATTCTTTCTACCGGTTGTTCCTGGTAGTTGTCGGGAGGCAGCCAATTATCTTCGGCTCCAACAAATGTTTCAAAAAAATACCAAATTTTTCTGGATAGTTTATGAAGGAAAATATTTTCATTCTCAGACAATTCCACCTGTTCATTTTCCAATGGCTGGCTAATCCACCAGGAAAGAAAGGGCGATAGTCCCCATAGAATTAAAACGGGTAAGGCAGAAAATAATTTTACAGGATGATAAGTGGTAAGATATAAAAATACCCCAAAAGCTAAAATGGGAACGAACCACATGGCCATATAAGTGGTGAAAAGTGTTTTGGTTTTATGATGGTTACCTGAAGGATTCCATTCCAATAATTTTTTTTGCGACACCAGCATACGCCAAACGGTACGCAAAACGGCATCAGTATTCATAACCGCTTCATAAGGAAGGAATATAAAATGAAGGCTGTATTGCGCAAGCTGGCTCAGGGCAGAACGAAAACAATAAATAGCATGCTGCACAAACAGTACATCTTTAGGTTTCCGCATCATTTCCCAACCCAAGGTAAGAATGGCCGGCAAAGAAAGGATCAGCAATACCGCCAATGTCCAGAACCAGGGAACGGCTGAGAATAACCAGCCATATAATAAAATCAAGGTAAGTGCAAACGAAACCCAAGTACGGCGGAGGTTGTCGAATATCTTCCACACAGATAATGCAGAAAGCGGATTTCTGCTTAATTTTTTGTTGTGTCCGGGCACAAAGGGCAATATCCATTGCGCTATCTGCCAATCACCGCGAATCCACCGGTGGCGGCGTTTTACATCGGACTGGTAAGACGAGGGGTATTGTTCATATAGCTGAATATCACTCACCAATCCTGCACGGGCATAGCAGCCTTCCAGTAAGTCATGGCTTAAAATACGGTTATCAGGGAAACGATTATTAAGTGCTTTTTCAAAAGCATCAATATCATAAATACCTTTTCCAATAAAAGATCCTTCCTTAAAAAGATCCTGGTACACATCTGAAATAGCCCTTGTGTAAGGGTCTGTACCCGGTTCATTTCCGTGAAGGAGTGCGTATAGCGAGCTGCCATCAACGGGTAAACTATTGGAAACACGGGGTTGAAGAATGGTGTAACCCTGAACAACACGTTGTTTCTTTTCGGAATACAAAGCACGGTTTAGCGGATGAGCCAGTGTACCAATCATTTTCCATGCAGTATCCCGCGGTAACTGGGTATCTGTATCGAGCGTAATAATATATTTTACATTAGTAAATACATCTTCCTCACCTATGATCACAGAAAAATATGCTTTTCCGTTTCCCCGGCAAAGTGCATTCAATTCTGCTAATTTTCCCCGCTTTCTTTCAAATCCCATCCATATTTTATCTTTTTTATTCCAGTGTCTTGGTCGGTGAAAAAGAAAAAAAATGTCGTTCCGCTTCCTTTCATACTTTCTATTGAGTTCAATAATTTTGTCTTTCGCATTCAGTAGTAACGCCTCATCGCCCGGCATGTTTTCTTCCGGAGCATCTTTGAAATCGGTTAATAAGGCGAAATATAAATGTTCATCCCTGTTAGCCAAAAACCTTACTTCCAAACCTTCCACCAGTTTGTCAATATCTTTCATCGAGCTAAGCAAAGTGGGTATTACCACTATAGAAGAAAAATCTGCAGGGATGCCTTTTGAAAAATCGAGTCTTGGTAAGAGAAAAGGCCTCACAATGAGCGTGGCCAGCCAGTTGGTAACTGTTAGGGCAAACTGACTTGTACCAACCACTATGATAAAACAGGCCAGAACATACCACCACTCTTTCAAATTTTCCTGTAAGGCGGCTATGAGGAGGGGCCAGCTGAACAAAGCAGTGAATAAAATGATAGAACCTATGTAACCTATTAACGGGATCCGGTTAAATTGTTTTCGCAAAACTTCACCGAAAGAAGATTTCATTGCGGCATATTTTTCTACCAGGGGCAAGCCTTTATCAGCAAGGTAGTAGCCTACATGCCATTTAGCCGGATCTACCTCTTTAATTTCATAACTCTCATTTGACAATTTTATCGCGAATACTGCAATATCATTTTCAGGCATTTCGCTGCTTTTCGAAATCTTTTCAACAGCGTGCCTGTATTGATCCCTGGTAAAGAAATCCATCGTAGGATAGATGCCGGTGATATCCTGTGAAAGTATCTTTTCAACGATGCTGGTGTTTTCAACAAAATCCCTCCATTCCGTATTACTCAAAAACCGCAGGCTGCTGATACTATTGCTGATAGATATTTGATCCGCTGCCTGTTTTTGGTTTTCCAGGTTAATCAATTCACTGCTGGAAGATCCTTTTTCAGATAGTGTTTGTTCGATCCAGGTTAAGGGTAAAGAAAGTGCAGAACCCTTGCCATGAAGCTTTCTGGTTAACTCTGCTACAAATGAACTTACCATAGGTGGGGCAGAACGCGCCATATCCGCAATAACAAGTATCAGTCCTTTGGGGTCAAACTCGGCTGCTTTAATCATTTCATCAGCCCAATAGTTTGCCAGGTTCTTGTACGTAATATCAATAGCTACCTGTATGGCCAATCGCCGGAGATTCTCTATTAATGCCAGTCTTAGCATAATGGGAATGGCCCAAAGTTCACCCAGTTTTAAAAAAGTAATTGTTTGATAAGCCTGTACAAATCCTGTGAGGCTGGCAAGATCTACGCGACCATCGCTGTGCGAAATAATTTCTACTGCAATATCATATACTCTTGGTAAGCCCGCCGAAGGTCCTTTCTTAAGCTGTGGCAAACCCTTACTGTAGCCTTTGGGCAGGTGCTTTTTACCTGTGTAAATCTGTTCTTCAATTAAATAGAAATTATCGAGCAACCACTCTCCCGCAGGAACAATCCTGTGGTTCTCTTTTACCGATTCTGTTAATAACGCATACACTTCCAGTAAGGCATCTTCATTTTCAGCAAGCCTTTTCAATAACTGTTCAGAAGGTTTTGCAGATATCAGGGAATGATTACGCGCCAGTTTTTTTGCATATACTTCAATCTGTTCGGCACTAAAAAGTTCCGCTCTGAGGGGTGGCCGTTCATTGGTATATTTTTCAACGAGGTTACTGCTTATGAAAGGACGAATGATATTTTTTTTTAAAACAGAAATAGCCTTGGGTAGCATTTCAAAAATGTCGTTTTGCTCATTCTTTCCCGGAAATACTTTCATAATTTTTCGTGCCGTTTCTTTTTTAATAAATAGCCATTTCTATAATATGATCACATAACGGTTAATCTTCACATGCACTTTTAGCCACAAGCCGTTCAGTATGTGCGATCTCAGCGGGCAGGCATTCAATCCCTATAGAATTACCCTGGCATTGCAGTGCCGCTTTCTGGATAGTACTTTTCAGTTCCCGTACATTATCAAACCAGTCGTGTCTTTGTAATGCATCCATTGCTTCGGGTGTAATACCTTTGACAAGTGTTCCCAAATTTTCGTTATTCATCATCAGGAAATGTTTAGATAAAGAAGGTATCTCTTGTTTTCGAGCACGTAAAGGAGTCATTGTAATATTGAACTCATTGAGCCGATGATAAAGGAGTTCGCTGAAATCATTTGTGCGTGTGGCTTCCCATAAAGGTGTATGACTAGATATCAATACACGTATATCCATATTAATTTTCTTTCCGTTTCCTTCCCTCACCCAGGCCCGCTGTCGGAGAGAATTCAATAGTTTTTCCTGAATTTCTTTGGGTAAGTACTCAGGGTCTGCAATAAATAAAGTTCCGCCATTTACCTGATCAAGTATGCCCTTTTCTTCGTTTGTGTCTGCTTTATGGCTTTCACATCCAAAAATTGCACTGGCTATATTGGTTTTAACTAACCCTGCCGCATTCATAGCTACAAAGGGTAAATGATTTCTTTTACTAAGCTTATGGATTTCCTGGGCCAATGATCGTTTACCTACGCCGCTTTCGCCGTAAATAATCAAACTAAGATTGGTAGGTGCCACCAAATGTACCTGACCTACTAATTTTTTGGATTCTTCGTTATCACCCCAGAAATAATATTTCTTAAGATTATTGTCATCAAAATGATAGTTGGCTGTACTTCCTGAACCTCGTTTTTTGGTTTCAAGCGCCTGCTGAAGGGTTAAAAGCAGTTGTTCGGGAAGCAAGGGTTTCATTACATAATCAAAAGCCCCTTGTTTAAGGGCCAGTGCAGATGTTTTAATATCAGCATGTGCGGTAATAATGATAACAGGCAGGTTACGATACAACTCTTTCACTTTTGCCAGTATGGCAATCCCATTTATATCACCCAATTCCAAATCACTGATAACCACATCGGGCTCCGAGTTTGACAAATATTCGAAAGCTTGCTGGCCTGTATAACATACACTCACTGCAAGTCCATTCCTGCTGAGAAAACGGTCAAGTAAGAAACATAAATCCCTGTCATCGTCTACAATTAAAATTTTTTGCATACAAGGTTGCTTATAAAAGGCTGATCCGGCTTTCTTATTATAAAAAAAATATACCCACAACATTCTTAGGTATTTACACTGAAATCATTGTGTGGTTGCAGGATAAATTTGATTTAAGAGAAGATAGATAGAACAGGATGGTATTATGTAGAAATAATTCCTCAGTTAAAAAAGAAAAAGATTGAAAACCGGTAAGACTTATTAAGAAAAAGAAGCTTTCAATTGGGAAATTATAAATGCATATAGTGTAACAATCAATTAATATCCGATAGAATTACCTGTCTGATTTTTTCACATAATTCAGGAAAACTAAACGGTTTTACCAGGTAATCAAAAGCTCCTTCATTTTTTGCCTCCTCGATATCTTTGAAATAGGAAGAAGTTGAA
>JANXUL010000164.1 GCA_025356235.1 Bacteroidota bacterium | reverse complement strand
CTTTTTATGACCCGTTACAATTTTGGGTGGAAGCTGCACATGACCGCGGCCTGGAATTACACGTGTGGTTAAACCCTTACCGCGCCTATCATCCCACCAGTAAAGAGATTAGTAATAAATCTATTGTAAAAACAAATCCTGAATTGGTAGTGAAACTCAAACAGGGTTATTACTGGATGGACCCAGCGAAAAAAGAAACACAGGATAAGACAGTTGCTGTAGTAAGAGATATTGTAAAACGATATGATATTGATGGCGTGCACCTCGACGACTATTTTTATCCCTACCCTGAATATAATGGCGGCGATGATTTTCCGGATGATGCAAGTTGGGCATCTTATCAGAACAAAAGGGGCAGTTTATCACGCGGCGACTGGCGGCGGGCAGCAGTAAATACATTGATAGAACGCTTATATAAAGAAATTAAGACTGAAAAGAAATATGTAAAATTTGGGATCAGTCCTTTTGGCACTTGGCGCCCGGGCTACCCATCAATTGTTGAAGGGTTTGACCAATATAATACACTGTATGCCGATGCAAAATTATGGCTGAACAAAGGATGGATTGATTATTTTTCTCCGCAATTGTATTGGCCTATAAACCGTATGCCCTTGAGTTTTCCGGTATTGCTGGGTTGGTGGTCAAAGGAAAATACAAAGCACCGTCATTTATGGCCGGGCATGAATGTGGGCGATACCAGTGCCAAAGGTGTTAACGAAACACTAAGCCAGATAATGATTACACGCGGAATGTTACCCGAAAGCATAGGGGCCATTCACTGGAGTATTTCATCTGTGATAAGAAATACCAATTTGTCTAAAGATTTGTTGGATGGGCCTTACAAAAAAGATGCATTGGTTCCGGCCAGTCCATGGTTGGGCAGCAAATTGCCGGATGTACCTGCTATACAAAAGGAAAGTACTTCAGATAAATGGAAAATAAGCTGGACACATGCACACCTGCAAACTGTTTTCAGATGGATTGTATACACGCAATACGGAACCAAATGGACATACCAGATACTTAGCAGAAATGAACATTCAGTTGACCTTCCACGAACCATAAAAGATAAAACCAATAAAGAAACTTCTTTAACCAAAGTAGCTGTGGTAGCGGTTGACAGATTGGGGAATGAGAGTGAGCGAAGTGAAGTGGAGATTATGCAATGAGATCAAATGGTTGGTTTTTATTATTCTCCCGATAAAAAAGTATCCATCAAAATAAGGTTATAAGGTTTTGCAGATTTAATGATTTTTTTATATGAAGGTTTAACGACTATTCTGCTTTAAACCCTTCAATTCTCCAATGGATTTAACAGGTCCTGCATTTTATTGCTATTTATGCCTGTTTTTCGTGGAAAACGATAACGTATTGATAAACGGAAAATACCACCCGACTTTACCCCTGTTTCGTATACGCTCTTAGTAATATCGTCCTGTTCAATGAAGTTTAATTTACTGCCTAACAGAAAACCCATATCTCCACTCACAGTAAAATCATTACTGATTTTATAATATAAAGCGGCACCCAACTGAAACTCACGCAACTGCAGAAACACAGTGGATGAAGCAGTACTGAAATTACCCTGGTTATCGAACTGAAAACGGTTACCGGCCGGACGAATAGAAAAACTAAGGCCTGTTTTAGCATTTAGTTTATCTATAAAACTCACTTCAACAGGTAGTATGGTTGAGAAAGTCCAGTTGCTGGAAATTTTTGTCCGGATACCTAAAACCGGTAATAGCAGTGGCTTACCAAAAGCGTAAGAAAATACAGCACCGTATTGATACATCGTCGTATTGCTGTGTTGGTGATTAACAATGAATGAACCGGCGAAACGGTATCGGGTATTTTTTTTGTTTATCACATCATTATCTGCGGCCAGTCCTACTGATGCATTCATCAGGTAACTATTTTTACCTCCACTAAAAATAACGCCACCCAAACCAAACGATCCGTTTAAAAAATTGCGGGTATTATTTATAAATCCAAAAGTTGTAGAAGTAGTCTGAACATCGGCATGCAAAAAAGTTTCGTAAAAATGGCCCGAGCCATTACCCCTGTTGCCAAATAAAGGAATTTTTGCATTGAGGCCTACTGCATTATATTTATAACCACCATTCGCATTTTTGAATTTACGTTCGGGTTCAAAGGTGTAGGATATACCAATACTGCCACTGCTGAATAATGATACACCTCCCTGCGCAATCGCTTTTGCAGAAAAAAGAATCAGAATTGAGCCAAGTAATAAATTTTTATACATGATTACTATATGGATATTACCACGTGCTTGTAATATACAAATTTATAAACAGGTGGGTAGCTGCAGGATGATTAGTCTTAAAAAAAGTCATCTACTTAAAATAAAAAGATGCCACAGGTGACAAAGGTTTCCATAGATTTTTTTGTATTAATCAGTATCATCGTCGGTAAAAAGTAAACCTTACTGCCCTACACGATAAAGGTCTGTATGAAAAAGACTATTTTTAAATAAAAAAAATATCTAACCACCCAGGTAAATTTTACCAGTAATTAATTTGCCTTATGCCGGGTTCAGATATGTACATTAATATAATTATAATCAAATACAAATGAATTTTCCGGAAGCACTATATCTAACACCAGATAAGTTACAGATCATGCAGGCACAAAAACTGCAGGCTCTATTGGTGTATCTTTCCAACTACTCCCCTTTTTACCGGGAATTATTTGCGAAACATGAGGTTGATATCACTACCATCAAAACCATCAGTGACCTTTCCCAGCTGCCTACAACAGGTAAAGAGGACCTTCAGCAACGGAATGAGGATTTTTTATGCGTATCCCCCAATAAGATCATTGAATATGCTTCCACATCAGGAACTTTAGGCAGCCCGGTTACGATTGCATTAACAGAAACCGATCTCAACCGCCTGGCTTATAACGAGTATTGTTCCTTTGTGTGCGCAGATGGGTCGGCAGATGATATTTACCAGTTAATGCTTACGCTTGATAGGCAATTCATGGCAGGGATCGCTTATTATTCGGGATTGCGAAAACTGGGTGCAGGCATTATCAGGCTGGGGCCGGGTGTTCCTTCTTTACAATGGGAAACGATCAATCGGTTAAAGCCTACTGCTATTGTAGCTGTACCCTCCTTTATTCTGAAGCTCATTCAATTTGCCCATGACAACCAGATAAATGTTAACGAATCATCTGTTACAAAAGCGATTTGTATTGGTGAAAACATACGTAACCCGGATTATTCCTTGAATATTCTCGGTAAAAAAATAACAGAAACCTGGAACATCAAACTGTATTCAACCTATGCCTCTACTGAAATGCAAACTGCCTTTACAGAATGCCATGAAGGCCGTGGTGGGCACCTGCAACCGGAATTGCTTATTGTAGAACTGCTGGACGAGAATAACCAACCTGTTGCATCCCAAATACCCGGCGAAGTAACCATTACCACCCTCGGTGTAGAAGGTATGCCGCTTTTACGCTATAAAACAGGTGATATCTGCATGTATGATGAGGGCCTTTGTACCTGTGGCCGTACAAGCCTCCGCTTATCGCCCGTTATTGGCCGTAAAAAGCAAATGATCAAATTCAAAGGCACCACCTTATACCCTCCTGCCATCTTTGACCTGCTGAATGAGATGGAGGATATACTTGATTTTATGGTTGAAGTTTCTTCCAACGAAATCGGTTTAGATGAAGTAGTGCTTCACCTCCTGCCAGCCAGTAACAGCGATGCCTGCGATCGGAGGATCAGGGCCGATTTACAAGCCCGGCTGCGCGTTAGTCCTTCCATTGTGTATGTTGATACCGATGCCCTTCAAAAAATGCATTCTTCAGAATCAGGCCGAAAAACGGTCAAATTTATCGACCGGCGGAAATAAGGGGTGAGACTGGCACTATTTTCAATACTTTTACTACTGGTTTTTAGGATTTTTAACAACAAACAGTTTTTTACTTATGATACTTGTGGGACAAAGCGCGCTTACCCTTAATGACTTCTCAGATGTCTTATTTAAACAAAAAAGTATTGCTTTAGATGAATCTGCCTTAAAAAAGGTAAATACGAATTTTAATTTTCTGCAGGATTTCTCAAATAATAAGCTGATTTATGGAATAAACACCGGCTTTGGTCCCATGGCGCAATATAAGATCAGGAATGAGGATCTTCTGCAACTTCAATACAACCTTATACGCAGCCATAGTTCAGGCAGCGGTAATCTGTTGCCTGCTTTATTGGTGAAGGCCCTGATGATAGCCCGTTTAAACAGCCTGATGCAGGCATTTTCCGGTGTTCATACTGAAGTGGTAGAATTGCTCTGCAGCCTGATCAATAAAAATATCAACCCATGTATCTACGAACATGGCGGTGTAGGTGCCAGTGGCGACCTTGTTCAGTTGGCTCACCTTTCACTGGTGCTCATTGGGGAAGGGGAAGTCCTATTTGAAGATAAGGTGTATCCCACAGCAGAAATATATATGCGGTTCGGCATAAAACCCCTTTCCATTCATATACGCGAAGGCATTGCCATATTGAACGGCACTTCTGCTATGACCGGTATTGGCATGGTAAATATTATACAGGCGCGAAAACTACTGGAATGGTCGGTTATGCTTTCGGCCATGACAAATGAAATTGTAGAAGCATTTGATGACCATTTTTCTTATGAATTGAATATCGTAAAACACCATACCGGACAAAACCGGGTAGCAGCTATGTTCAGGAAAACATTGAAGGGCAGCAAAATGATCCGTAACCGTTTGGAGCAACATTTAGATCATGCTGTTAACCCTGACCAACCTATAGTGGTAGACAAAGTGCAGGAATATTATTCATTACGCTGCGTTTCACAGGTATTGGGGCCTGTTTATGATACCATAGTTCATGCCGAAAAGATAGTGGTGGATGAATTGAACTCTGTGAATGATAACCCGATAATTGATCATATAAATAAGAACATCTTTCATGGTGGAAATTTTCATGGCGATTATGTTTCATTGGAAATGGACAAACTGAAAATTGCCACCACCAAATTATCTATGCTTTCAGAAAGGCAACTCAATTACCTTTTGAATGAAAAGCTCAACCAGAAATTTCCGCCTTTTATGAACCTCGGTGTGTTGGGCGTTAATTTTGGTATGCAGGGTATGCAATTTACCGCAACGTCTACCGTGGCAGAAAACCAAACCCTGTCTTTTCCCATGTATGTGCACAGCATCCCCAATAACAACGACAACCAGGATATTGTAAGTATGGGTTGTAATGCTGCAATAATGACCAGGCAAGTGATTGCCAATTCATTTGAAGTTCTCTCTATCCAGTTAATGACGGTATTACAGGGGATTGATTATTTAGCTTGCCAGGAAAAACTCGCACCTGATTCGCTTGCCCTCTATACCGAAGTGAGAAAAATATTCCCTAAGTTTATTGAAGACACCCCTAAATACAATGACCTGAAAAAAGTAAATGCTTTTTTACAGGAAACTACCCCTGCTATTTCATTTAATAAAATTCAGGAATCATGAAATGCGCACTGGTCACCGGCGGCTCAAGAGGCATAGGCAGAGCCATTTGTGTTACAATGGCCGGAATGGGTTATTACGTGTTGGTGAATTATAAAAACAATACAACAGAAGCCGATAAAACACTGGACCTGATAAAACAAAACGGCGGTACCGGTGAATTGTTACCGTGTGATGTATCTGACAAGCACCAGATAACAGAGATCCTGGGCAAATGGATCGAGGCGAATACCGAAAAATACATTGAAGTATTGGTTAACAATGCAGGCATTAAAGATGATTCTTTACTGTTGTACATGCAGGATGCACAATGGGAAAATGTGATGAAGAATAACTTAGATAGTTTTTTCTATATCACCCGGCTTGTATTAAATGGTATGCTGTTAAAAAAATATGGAAGGATCATTAATATCGTTTCGCTTTCAGGTTTAAAAGGGTTGCCCGGACAAACCAATTACTCTGCTGCAAAAGCAGGTGTAATCGGCGCCACCAAAGCCCTTGCACAGGAAGTGGCCCGGCATGGTATTACTGTAAATGCCATAGCACCGGGACTTATCAAAACTGATATGACGGAAGGAATGGATGAAAACGAAATGAAAAAACTGATCCCTGCAAGACGGTTCGGGTTACCTGAAGAAGTGGCGCATGCCGTTGGTTTTTTAGCTTCCCAGCAGGCAGGGTATATTACAGCAGAAGTGCTTTCGATTAATGGGGGGATGTATTCGTGAGACCTGAATCGTGAGTAAGGAGTTGTAAATAGCGAGGGATTAATATTAAATATCAACTGCTTCTTAAGGTCCACAACTGACTGCGCACCATTCACCATTCAAAAAAAAATATGGCGCCTGAAAATAATATTTGCTCCCTCATTCCCCAGAAGCCCCCTTTTGTTATGATAGATCAATTACTTCATTCTGATGAAATGGTTACCCGAAGTAGTTTTCGTATAACCGAGGATAATGTTTTTACCATCAATGGCCAGTTTACAGAAGCGGGACTGATGGAAAATATGGCGCAGACCGCAGCAGCAATGGCTGGATATATGGCAGGCCTCGAAAATAAACCGGTTGAAGTTGGCTATATCGGTTCTGTTAAAAACCTTGAGATATTCGGTCTCCCACAAACCAATGATAATATACAAACTGAAATAAAGATAGAAGACCAGGTCTTCAACGTTTCTATGATCTCAGGCAGGGTTTGGTGTAACGACAAACTGATAGCGCAATGCGAAATGAAAATATTTATGGAGCGGGAAATACAGAACATGGAATAACACCTAACCCACCAATTTTATGCAGGACATTTTTATTATTTCCGATAATATCACCTCTCCCATAGGTTTAACGACTGCTGAGAATTTTGCAAGCCTTACAAAAAATGTCTCAGGTGTTACATTACATAATGACCTAAACTTATCTGATCAACCTTTCTATGCTTCTCTTTTTGATCATGCACATGAGTTTATAAGCAATCATAACACTTTTACAAGGTTTGAGCAATTGCTTATTGCTTCTATCACCGGTGCTTTGAAGAATAGCGGGATTGACTGTGCGGATAATAAGACTGTTTTGATCATCTCATCCACCAAAGGAAATATAAGCCTCCTCGAAACCAACGAATTTGATCCGGCATTGAAGAAAAGAATTGCTATGCATACCTCCGCAAAAATGGTTGCCGATTATTTTGGTTTTAGTAACCAGCCACTCGTTGTATCTAGTGCGTGCATCTCTGGTTTACTGGGGATTATTACCGGTAAAAGGTTGATCCAATCCGGTCTCTATGAAAATGTAGTCATTGCGGGTGCAGATATTATTTCAAAATTTATATTATCGGGTTTTGAGTCTTTCCAGGCAATTAGTCCTGAGCCGTGCAAACCATTCGACACTAACCGGAAAGGAATAAACCTGGGAGAAGGGGCAGGAACGGTTATTCTTTCCTCGCAAAAAAAGCATGCAAAAGGTATACAACTAATGGGTGTTGCCGTTGGTAATGATGCCAATCATATTTCGGCCCCCTCACGCACTGGTGAAGAATTGGGATTTGTTATTAAAACTGCCTTGCGCAACTCTGCTTTTACAGCGGCCGATATTGATCTTATCTCTGCACATGGTACCGCTACACTTTACAACGATGAGATGGAAGCAAAAGCCATTACGACTGCAGGGCTTCAATCAGTTCCGGCAAATAGTTTAAAAGGATATTATGGACATACGCTGGGTGCAGCCGGACTTATTGAATCAATCATTTCCATAAAATCGCTTAAAGAAAACCTGGTACTGCCAACCATGGGGTTTGAACAAATGGGACTGGAATCACCTATACATATAAATAATACTTTAGCACATATTCCTTTACAAAATTGTTTAAAAACGGCTTCCGGTTTTGGTGGATGTAATGCAGCCATTATCTTTAGCAAAAAATAAAACGTATGTAATTGCGCTGCGAAATCTTCCCATACTCTACGGCTCTGCGTTGAACTGGGTTAGACATGGCAAGAATGTTAGAAAAGGTTTATCTGCATATTCATAGTAAAAAATATAATTAACTGAATACGAGTATTAATTTGTCGATAAAAAATCATATCACTGCCAGCTGTGCTATCAGTAAGGGTGCCGTTTATAAAAACGGGGAGCCTGTATTCGCAAATCCGGATGCCGATCTGACTGGCTTTCTACTTTCGGTTTATCAATATCTGACTCTCAACTATGTAAGATTTTATAAAATGGATAATCTGAGTAAGCTGGGTTGGCTTGCTTCGGAAATATTGCTGAAAGATAGTTTTCATGCAGAAAAATACCGGCCGGAAGAAACAGGCATCCTTTTAACCAATTCCAATTCAAGTCTTGATACGGACCTTAAATATGTTCAGACGATCAGAGATATACCCAGTCCTTCGGTATTTGTATACACATTACCCAATATCATGATCGGGGAGATTTGTATCAGGAATCATTTTAAAGGAGAAACCGCTTTGTTCGTGTTTGAGCGTTTTGATGCCCTTTTTATGGAACAATATGTAAACAACCTGATGAATAATGGTATTTTACAGGCTTGCATCTGTGGATGGGTTGAATTACTGGAGAATAAATATAAAGCCGTTTTATTTTTGGTAGAAAAAAAAGCAAATGAGCAAACCAATATTTTTACAGCCCAAAATATGATTAAACTATTTCAGATAGAAAATATATAAAATGAGTACAGGGGTTTTTATTGCAGGCTCAGGAGTTATAACAGCCATAGGTAATAATATTGCCGAATGCCTTTCCGCGTTTGAAAAGGAAGAGGCGGGCATGGCTGGTATCACGTATCTTGAAACCATTCATCGTGATACAATCCCGGTTGCAGAAGTAAAATTGAGTAACCAGCAACTGGCTGCCATTTCAGGGCTTCCCTCACAAAGCAGCCGCACTACCCTGCTAAGCAGCGTCGCTGCCAAAGAAGCTTTGGATAATGCGGGCATTAAAAATATTTCTTCTTTACGTACTGGTTTTATTTCGGCCAATACGGTTGGGGGTATGGATAAAACAGAGAAATTCTTTACTGATTTTCTTTCGGCTCCATCTAAAGGGCGGTTGCGTGAAGTGATCAATCATGAATGTGGCTCTGTTACCGAATTGGTGGCTAGGCATCTAGGTATTCACCATTATGTGAGCACTATCAGTACAGCCTGTTCCTCTTCCGCTAATGCAATCGCATTTGGCGCAAGGTTAATTAAACACAATGTGCTTGATGTGGTAGTTGCGGGCGGAACAGATGCTTTGACAAAATTTACACTCAACGGTTTTAATACATTGATGATTCTGGACAGGCAATTCTGTAAACCATTTGATGAAGAAAGAATGGGTTTAAATCTTGGAGAAGGTGCAGGTTACCTGGTGCTGGTATCAGACAAAGTTGCGGCATCTTTACAAAACACATTGAGCGTAAAACTCAGTGGTTATCAAAATGCCAATGATGCCTATCACCAAACAGCTTCTTCGCCGGATGGAACAGGATCGTTTCTTGCTATGACAGGTGCTTTGGCCCGAAGCGGGCTGCAGCCATCTGATATTGATTACATAAACCTGCATGGTACCGGTACACAAAACAATGACCTTGCCGAGGGCACTGCCATTAAACGGCTATTTACAGCACCTTATCCAAAAATGAGTTCCACCAAATCATACACCGGGCATACATTAGGGGCAAGTGGTGGTATTGAAGCAGTGTTGTCTGTACTATCCATCAAACATGGCATAGTATATCCAAACCTTCGTTTTAAAACACCTATGCTTGATCTGGATTTTATTCCCCAAACAAGTTTTCTAAAGAACCAGCAGATACAGCATGTGCTGTCGAATTCATTTGGCTTTGGCGGTAATTGCACATCATTGATCTTTTCAAAATTGTGAGCATGAAAATATACATACAGGCAACAGCTGCCATTTCACCACAAAATACATTCGCACAGGTTCCCTTCCTTACTGAGCCTGTAGCATATACCGGTAACCGTTTACAAACCATTGAACCAGATTACAAGAATTTTATTGATGTAAAATTGTTACGGAGGATGAGCCGTATTATCAAAATGGGAGTGGCGACTGCTTCGGCCTGTTTACAGGAAGCCGGCGAAACCAATCCAGGTGCTATCATTACCGGAACCACTTATGGTTGCCTGGAAGATACGGGTATTTTTTTAACTGAAATTATTCAGCGGAACGAGGAAATGCCGCCACCTACCGCCTTTATACAATCAACACATAATACAGTTGGGGCACAGGTTGCGCTTATGTTGAAGTGCCATAATTATAATAACACTTTTGTCCATAATGGATTTTCTTTTGAAAGCGCCTTGTTAGATGCAGTACTGTTACTAAAAGATAAAGAAGCTGATACTATTTTAGTGGGAAGTGTAGATGAATTAACTGATAACAGTTATACTGTTTTAAACAGGCTTGGCTTGTATAAACGTAAAGGTATTTCTAACCTGGATTTATTCGCTACTCATTCAAAAGGCACGCTTGCAGGAGAAGGCGCAGCATTCTTTTTATTAACGACTAAATATGCTCCTGCTGTGTATGCCCAATTAAATGGCATGGCTACTTTTTACGAACAAGTAGATATAAAAGATATCGAACAGCAGATTCTATTGTTTTTAAAAGAGCACCATAGTAACTTACAGGATATTGATATAGTGATAACTGGGAAAAATGGTGATGCGGGGGAAGATGAGATTTATGACCAATTAAAGCAATCTGTCTTTGTTGAAAACAGGCTCATACAGTTCAAACATCTTTGTGGCGAATACCCTACTGCAACCTCTTTTGCTCTTTGGATGGCCGCCACGATTCTAAAAACAGGAGAAGTGCCGGCAATTACAGGAAGCCAGGAGGTACAGAAACATACACCAAAAAAAATCCTTATTTACAACCATTATCAGAATAAATATCATTCTTTACTGCTCGTATCATCGTGTTAAGTTATAACGGGCACTTTTTATAAACAGTCGTTTTCAAACCACATAAATACATACCAAAGGAACCAGCAAACATAAATATTCCAAAGAACCTGGCTCTACCATGAGTAACTATGTATTTCAAAGTAGCATTCTCAGGGTTTAGTTAAACCAAATAATAATATGCATATGTTGTTGGGAGATTTTTTTACTATTAATTCCATTCAAGAAGAAGGCGATACTGCTAAAGCGGTGCTGGAATTAAATATTGCCCACCCAATTTTTGAAGGGCATTTTCCTGGCCAGCCGGTAGTGCCTGGTGCCTGCCTGCTACAAATGGTTAAAGAGATTTTGCAAACTATCAAGGGTAATAATATACAATTGATAAAAGCACATCAGCTTAAATTCATATCACTTATCAATCCGCTGGAGAACAGAATTTTACAAATTGCTTTAAAGTATAGTAATGCGGAAAATGGTGAAATAACTGCTTCAGCAACCTGCTCATACGGCACAACTACCTGCTTCAAATTCAGCGGGGTATTTCAAATTGTTAAATAGAGCGTTTATTTTGTCCTGTTTGCTTCGATATACGCAACCATCGTATTAATATCAATTAATATTTTACGGCCCTCTTTCGGATCTTTTATTGCAATACCATATTCCCTGTGTAACAAAACAATCAGTTCAAGGGAGTCAATTGAGTCAAGTCCCAACCCATTATCACCGAACAAAGGTTCATCATCTTTAATATCATCCGGCTGCATGGATGTTAAGTTCAGGAACGTAATGATCTGTTTTTTAAGCTGCTGTTTTAATTCTGTTGTTTCCATAATAAATAATTCAAATCAATTTTTTTCTTTTAAGGCCCCAAACGGTTACCAGTTGTATCAGCACTGCAATAACGATTAAAGGTATAATATTCATCCAAATATCACTCAATTTTCCCCCTTCCAAAAACAGGCCATAGTAAGCTTCCAGGCACCAATGCAATGGGGATAATTTGATAACTGTTTGAAACGAATCAGGCATAGCAAAGGCTGGTACCATTAACCCTCCAAGTGCAGCCAGTATAACAATGGATACGGCACCAAAACCATTCGCCTGTTCCTGTGTTTCTGCAAAAACGCCCACACAGATCGCATAAC
>JANXUL010000114.1 GCA_025356235.1 Bacteroidota bacterium | reverse complement strand
ACAAAACTTACAGAAGAACCATTCAGGCTGGCCAAAGGAAATGCGTTCTTACCTGCGCCAAAAGCGGCTTTACCCATTTTTTCGCTGCGGCCATATCCTACTGCAATAGCAATCGTATCCGGGTGCGTACCCGGAATAATCAAAGCAGGTAATTCGATGGTTTTACCGTTAACAGTAACTTTTACCACTTTCTTAGGTGGGTTCACTTCATATGCATCAGCCTCTCCGCCGTTATTCAGGTCAATATCCAATAAGGTTCTTGCCAGGGCCGGAGAAATAATTACATAGTTATCCCATGTAGCACGGGTAACCGGATCGGGTAATTCCTGCAACCATGGGTTAGCAGCACCTTGGCCTGCACCGATACCTATTTTTTCATATAAAACCAATTCTATCTTACCACCTTTTTTGCCTGCACTTAATGCAGAAACCGCTGCTGCTACTATACCACCGTTAAAAGAGGCACCAGTGGCTGTTGCTGCAGTGGCCGGGTTAATCACACCATCCTGCAACGCTTTATCCCAGCCGGTTTCACCACCTACTTTGGCACTCCAGTATGTTTTCAGGAAAGCTAAATAATCAGCCGTATTGCCTGACCATTTTAACAGGCTATCCTGCCATTGGCGTGTTTTAAATAATGGATAGATAGTAGGTTGTATAAAAGATATATGCCCTGCTTTTGCTTCCGCATCGCCCCAGCTTTCTAAGAAATGATGATCGGGCAGTACAAATTTGCAAAGTTCGGTCGTTTCATCAGCCTTGCTGTTAAAAGAAACCGTTGTTTTTACTTTTTTCAATCCTCCTTTTACTTTCTCTGCATCAAACCAGGTATAGACAGGGTTGGCGCCATAGATCAATAAAGAACCTACAGAACCGGCATTCATATCATCCAACAATTTGGCGAAATCTGCATCAACACCCTGGCGGTAATTTACCGGGGTTGACCAATCAATGGTTTTTCCACCTGCACCAATAGCTTCATTAATGGCATTTACGGCTATCTGTACATTTACATCATTGCTTCCGCTTACTACCAGTGCGGCACCTTTGTTTTCAGTAAGGGCTTTAGCAGCTTTTTCAATGCCGGATTTTAGTTTTGCATCGGTTATGCCTGTGGCACCCTGTGCGTTTACCGCACTTAATAAAGCGGCAACCACCGCACCTGTTTCAGATGGACGGTGTAAGTATTTTTCATCAGCATTAGAACCTGTCAGGCTGGCCACACTTTCAAAATGAATGTGTTTACTCATTTCGGGATGCTTCTCATCTAATTTTTTACCAACAGCATATTGTCTGGCAAATTCAACCGGGCTCAACCAGGTACCGAGGAAGTCGGCACCTATGCTTACAATAGCTTTTGCATTTTCAAAATGATAGGAGGGAATAGCCCTCTTTCCGTAAGTAGCTTCATTGGCCAATAACAAGCCACTGTAAGAAACCGCATCGTAGGTTACGTGACGGCTACCGGGATATTTGGCGATAAACTGACTGATCACTTCTTTAGTAGAAGGTGAAGTAACAGAACTTGTAAGAATTACGACAGGCCCCGATATAGATGCGGCCACTGCTTTATCAATTGCCTCAAAGGTTACTTCTTTCCCATCTATTGTAGGGAAACGTAAACGTGCAGTATCATATAAATCCAATACAGAAGCCTGCACCCGTGCAGAAGTTCCGCCTTGGGTGATCGGGCTAAGGTCATTGCCTTCTAATTTAATGGGGCGGCCATCCCGCACTTTTGCTAAAACGCTTACCACATCACCATCCTGCACATAAGTAGTTGCATAATACTTAGAGATACCGGGAACAATATCTTCGGGTTTATTGGCAAAGGGAATAGCCCTCTTTACGGGCATTTCACAGCTGGCTGCAACGGCTGCCGCGGCAGTACTGAAACCCAAATATTTTAAAAAATCCCTGCGTGGCGCTTTCGTCGCTAAAAAACTGCTGCTTTCATCGGCGACAAAAGGAAGGTCCTCTTTGAATTCGTCTTTTACATCTTTATTGTAAGCTTCAGACTGATTCAGCTCTCCAAAACTTTGCCAGTGCTTTTTTTGCTCCATCTTCTTAATTTGAAAATTTGAGAATTTGAAAATTTGAAAATGCAGTTAGCTTATTTCAATTCTCTATTCTAATCTATAATTTTTATAACTGATTTGAAGAATTTGACAAATTTGAAGAATGTTCATTTTCAAATGTTCAAATGTTCAAATTATTAATAATGGCATTTCTGACATTCCGTGCCACCGATCTTCTCAACTGTAATCCCTTTCGTACTATCAATCTTACCGCTTTTCAGATCCTGGTGATATTTTTCGTAGATGCTGTAAAATCCATTGTCTTTAAACTGCACTTTTGTTTCGCGGTGACAGTTGATACACCAGCCCATGCTTAAGTCGGTAAACTGTTTTACTTCATCCATTTTCTGGATTTCGCCATGGCAGGTTTGGCATTGCACCTGGCCGGCTTTTACGTGTTGTGAGTGGTTAAAATAAACATGATCGGGCAGGTTATGGATACGGGCCCACTCTATTGGTTTGGCTTTAGATGCATCCCAGGGTTTGCCATCTTCATAACCGGCATATTTGTATAATTCTTTAATCTGTTCGGTACCGTTTACTTCTGCACCATCTTCTGTGTATAGTTTCGGACCTTTGTATTCATTAATTGCCTGGTGGCAGTTCATACAAATATTAACAGAAGGAATGGTAGCCTGTTTGCCCTGATAAACCCCAATATGGCAATACTGGCAATTGATCTGGTTAATACCGGCATGTACTTTATGTGAATAGAAAATAGGTTGTACAGGCTGATAATTCTTACTGCGGCCAAGTCCCATAGCACCTTTCGAGGTAAGATAACCACCTGCTACAAACAATACCACCGTAAGCATGGCGATATAACTTTTGTTTTTCCAGAAAGGAACAGGTTCTACAGAGGCATGGCCCTCGCGATCGTCGGCCAGCTTTTTCAGATTGGCATTTACCTGTAATAAAGTAAGCGATACTACAGCTAGAATCAACGTAAGAACACCAAATAATAAAGTGTTATCGCCTTCTGCACTTTTAGCATCACCCGGGTTTGCAGCACCGGCAGCTTCTGTACCCGGGGCCGGAACTGTTTTCACATAATCAAGGATGGCATCAATGTCTTTATCAGCTAATGCAGAGAAAGCAGTCATTAATGTAGGACTGTATTCTTTAATCAGATTGGCTGCATAGGCATCTGTTTTGGCAAAACCAGCCGGGTTTTTAACCCAGGCATGCAGTTTTTTCCTGTCAGGCCAACGGTCTTCTACCCCAGCCAGCGCGGGACCGGTTACTTTTTTATTTACTGCATGACAAGACGCACAATTGGTTTGAAACAAGGTTTTACCATCTTGTGCATTTGCTGAAGTACCTAAAGAAAAACTCAGGAAAAGAATCGTTCCGGTAACACTGATTTTGGCTAAACGTCTAAAAGATATCATATTCACAAACTGTGGTTCTTGGTGTGGAAAAATATCCGTGAACGGGTGCAAAAATATGACAGGAAGCTGACAAAAACTAAACCTTGAAAAATTTTTTTTCGTCCCGTCCCTACTGCGTTTCAGCGAATTACAGTCTTATTGATTCAAATCGTGTCATGCTTTTACAAAAGAAATTGAATAATCAGGCTTATTTCTGCACGCATAAAAAATAACTCAATTATTTATCCCATTTTTGAAGCATGTTTAAGCGTTTGCAGGAGAAATGGGGCGTAAGTACCTATCAATTCTGGGTCATATTTATCGTATTTGGCCTTACTGGCACCACAACTGCCATCCTAACCCGTTATATTACGGCTTGGCTGGGTATGAATGCCGGTACTTATTGGGTATGGAAAGTAGTATTACGGATGGGGATGTTGTTATTCGGATACCAGTTTATCCTGCTTGGTTTCGGGGCTTTTTTGGGACAATGGCCATTTTTCTGGAAATACGAGAAAAAATTGCTTAGAAAGTTAGGTGTTTTGAGTCCGGATCCGGGAGTTGAGGAGGAAGTTAAAAGCAAAGAATCAAAAATAAACTCAGGGATAATCAAACCCAAAACTAAGCAAATAGCCATTTTCGCTTCCGGTACAGGGTCGAATGCTGAGAAAATCATAGCCCATTTAAAAAATCATTCTTCTATAGACGTTGTACTTGTCGTTTGTAATAAGCCGGGGGCAGGCGTTTTGTCAATTGCTTCGGCAAATCATATCCAAACCTTGCTGATAGAAAAAGAACCTTTTTTAAAGGGTGATGCCTATATTCCCATATTGAAGGACAAGGGTGTTGATTTTATTGTGTTGGCGGGGTTTCTTTGGAAGATACCTGAGGCATTGATAGCGGCCTATCCGAAAAGAATCATCAATATCCATCCTGCATTATTACCCAAGCATGGTGGCAAGGGCATGTACGGTATGCGGGTACATGAGTCGGTGATTGCCGCGGGAGAAAAAGAAAGTGGCATTACCATTCATTATGTAAGTGAGCATTTTGATGAGGGGGAAGCTGTTTTCCAGGCAATCTGTTCCATTGATGAAAAAGATACGCCCGAAACATTGTCACAAAAGATACATGCTTTGGAACATGCACACTTTCCCGGGATAGTGGAAAAACTGGTTCTCCTATCATAATTATCTAATTACACTCCACGTATTATTTCAAGCAAAGGCGGCAAGGGGCAAAGTCGCAAAGGGAGGATATATTTGCGTTTACAATTTTTTGCGACGTTGCATGAAATTTTTATTCCAGCAGGCAATAAAAAAATAGGATTACATGAAGAGAACCCTTATCACTGTCAATGCTTTTTTCAAACATATTATCTTATTAGCGAGGCCACATATTTTTTTGGGGTTCCTGGCAAAACCTTTTCTGTTTTTTTCCAATGTAATCAGTCTTTCACGATGGATATCACAACAACCCAAAACAGGGATTTTCAATGATTTCTTTTCACTAAAACGTGATTACATTAGACGATACACGCTATACCAGTATGTAGTAGATACGCAGCATTTACAGGATGAGGCCATTGATTATTTAGAGCTGGGTGTATGCGGCGGACAGTCTTTTGAATGGTGGCTGGCATCGAACAGAAACCCCGCTTCGGCTTTTTATGGATTTGATACATTTGAGGGTTTACCCGAAAACTGGGGTGTATTTTTTAATAAAGGAGATATGTCTGCAGCTGTTCCTCAATTGACTGATACCAGGGCCGAATTTATCAAAGGTCTTTTTCAACAAACACTTCCGCCATTTTTACAAACCCATGCACTGGATAATGGCAAGAGAAAAATACTGCACCTGGATGCTGATCTTTTCTCATCAACTTTGTTTTCACTGGCTATGTTGTTCCCTTACCTGAAAAAAGGTGATATTTTATTTTTTGATGAGTTTAATGTGCCCAACCACGAATTTTTTGCTTTAAAAACTTTCACAGACTCATTTTATATCCAGACCGAGTTGATTGGCGCGGTGAATAATTATTACCAGGTGGCGTTGATTGTAAAGGGTTAGATAGGCTAGAAGGGTTAAAAGAGTGAAACTTACTTTAACCCTTTTACCTTTTTTAACCTATTTAACTTTAAACCCCCTTGCATATCCCGAAAAAAAGTGTAAATTTTGTAGACGGTAGTTCTTTTATGGATATATAAATAAGTATGGCTTTCTGCTACTGACGATTTTTTTAGTAACCCTCTCCTTCACTCACTAAAATGATTATGTATGGAAACCACCGATTCTTCAGCGTACCGATACAATCTTTCTACAAGGGGTATCCTTGGCGGATTGTTTGTAGGTATTGGGGCAGCCGTTATCAACCTTGCTTTTGATTTTATTTACCGTAAGGCTACGGGTTACGAATTTGCAGAGTATATCAATATCAATTCCATTATTTTCTTTACGATTCCCACGATGGTGGTTGGTGGTATAGTGTATTCGGTGATACGGGAATATGTAAAAAAAGGATTAGTCGTATACATGGTACTGGCTGCTATTTTAACCATAGTAGTTGCATTTATTCCGCTTGGACCAAATATGTTACCGAGCGGGCAGGCCATGCCACCAAGTGCCCGGGGACTAACCATGGGCATTGAAATTATAACAGGTGTATTGGGCACTTTTGCATTGCCGTATTTTGCTGAACATTCGGCTGTTTGGGGAGATTGACGCGCAATGATTACTATTAAGCGAAATACCTATTTTTGATTTTGAATAATGAACAAGAAATCTTGAATGTTGAAATGACGGATACTTCAACATTCAAGATTTCTTGTTCGTTATTCAAGATTCGTTTCTCGGTAACTTAAAATTGAAAATAAATAAACGAACTACTGCTTTCCTGACTCCATATCAGTAATAACAATATACCCGACCAGATAATACCCAATAACCACCAGGGCATTTTTTCGGCCACGATTAAAACCCGGGTATTCCGCATGAACCAGTGAAAAGCAACCAGCAATACCATGATAACAATAACTTTTATAATACTCATCGTAGTCAGTAATGCTTCCGCTTTAGGCACATGAGAAAACATTGCCATTAACAGTTTCCATGCTGAAATAAAATCCGGTGAACGAAAGAAGACCCAGGTTACATTTATAAAAAAGAAGGTGATCATAGCCAGCATGAAATTGCTCAGCGTTTTTGTTTTTAATTCTTTGGGAATTACACCCAGCACGCCAATTTCACCCGATGGCACCGATGCCATTGATATAGGGGATGGTTTACGAACATCCTGGATGCTCTTTTCTACCCATAAATAAAATCCATGTAAAGCACCCCAAACAACAAAGGTCCAGTTGGCACCATGCCATAAACCGCCCAACAGCATCGTGATCATGAGGTTGATATATGTCCTGAATTTCCCATGCCGGTTACCGCCTAAGGGAATATATAAGTAATCTCTTAGCCACGCAGATAAAGTAATATGCCATCTTCTCCAGAAATCAGAAAAACCAATAGCCGCATAAGGATATAAAAAGTTTTGTGGCAGCACAAAGCCCAGGCATAAAGCCACGCCCACGGCACAGGTTGAATATCCGGCAAAATCACAAAAAATCTGTCCCGAAAAAGCCAATACGCCTGTCCATGCATCCAGTGTTTGTAAAACAGCTCTTGCGTTGAATACATCATTAGCCGATTGGGCCAGCATACTATCTGCCAGCACTACTTTCATAAACAAGCCCAGGGAAACCAATAATAACCCCTGCATCAATTGTTTTTGAGAAGCCGTACGGGGTGTTTCGAATTGCGGCACCAGTTGCGGCGGACGCACAATCGGACCTGCTACGAGGTGAGGGAAGAAGGTAACAAATAAAGAAAAATCCAGTATAGATTCTACCGGCTTACTTTCTTTTTTATACATATCAATTGTATAACAAAGTGTAGTGAAAGTGTAAAAAGAAATACCTGCCGGCAAAATAATATTTGGTTTTGCGGGATGAAAGTCAGCACCCAAAACATTTACCAAATGAGTGAAATTCTCCAGCAAAAACCCGCCGTATTTAAAAAAACAAAGCATGCCCAGGTTACCTATCAGGCTTACGACCAATAATAGTTTTCGTTTCTGTTTATTTTCCTGGCGGTATAATGCTTTACCCACAAAATAATCAACTACCGTAGACAGCCAGAGCAGCAGAATGAACGGGGGATTCCAGGCAGCATAAAAAAGATAACTGGCCAACAGCAGGTTTACCTTTTTGGTTTTCCAGGAAAAAGGCAG
>JANXUL010000010.1 GCA_025356235.1 Bacteroidota bacterium | reverse complement strand
ACTTTCTATAATTTGCCACTGGAAGTCAGTTGAAAAGGTGGTTTTTTTAGTCATTAATTACTCAACGACTGGCTTCCAAACTTTATTCTACTACCCGCCCTATAACTCTTTTTATTTATTTAACTCAAACAGCTTCTCAATCAAATCTTTTGGCCTGATCGCTGCTGTATTTTCATTTCAGGCTGCACACGCACAACTTGGCGTAAAAGCTACTACCAGTGCTGCCGCTAATGCAACATTAAATGCAACGAAAGCAACAAATGCTGCAGTGAATGCAACCAATAAGGCAACCATTGCTACCGGCAACGCAGTAAAAGCAACTACTGGGGCTGTTAAACAAACATCAACCGCTACCATAAAATCTGGTGAAAAAGTTAAGAGCAATACCAAAGTAGAAGCAAGCGGTGAAGCAAGCGTTAAAAGTAATAATAAAGCAGGTACAAACAGCAATGCAGGTGGTGAAGAGAGAGGCCTTATACGTGCCCAATCGGTAACCGAAGGCAATGCACATGCAAGTACAAATGCAAGCCTGCCAATGAAAGAAGCAAAAGATGAGATGAAAACAAAATCTGAAGAAGCAAAAGAAAAGACAGAAAAGGCAAAAGACGCTGCAGCCAGGACTGAAGTAAAGACTAAAGAGAAAGCTAAAGCAGCTAAGCCCTCAGTAAAAGCCAGTGCAGAAGCCAGGGCACAGGGTTCTGTAAAAGCCGGGAAGCAATAAGTAATAACTCCGTTTTACTATCCAATAGATATATCCCGCTTCCATAGTATCGTTAATCAGTATTTATAAAAAACTACCGGTTATGAAAACAAACAACTGCAGGTATTTACTTTTCGCATGGATGATTTTACCAATCCTTTCTTTTTCGCAGGAAAGTAATACAAAGCCGTCACAGAAGGATGAGTTTAGCGCATCTGTAAATTATCAATCTGCCCTGCATTATTTTGGCAGAACAGACAGCCTGAAAAGCAGTGGTTTATTTCCTTCGGTTGGCTTTCAATCAAAAACAGGATTGTATGCACAGGGTAATTTTATTTTTGTGCAAAATGCAAGTCAGGCCAATACCTATACCGGTACTACTATTGAAGCGGGATATCGTTTTCCCCAATCTACCCATTTTTCGGGCAACCTTTTTTATTCGCAGTTTTTATATAAGGATAAAAGCACCCTCGTTCAGTCTGCATTAAAATCTCAAACGGGTATTAATTTAAGTTACCTTAATAAGATTGTAAACATTAATGGTGGCGTGGATCTGAAATTTAGTAACCAGACAGATGCGGGGGCAACTCTTGGGCTGGATCATTTATTTCTATTTGCAAACCCGGAAGCGCATTCTGCTTTTGCTTTTGATCCATCTGTATATGTGTATGCCGGCACACAAAAATTTTCCAATACCTATCTTGAAAAAAAGAATTTGTTAGGTATTCCCGTAACACAGCAAACGACAGAACAAGTAACCCAGTTTAATGTACTCTCTTATGAGGTATCTATGCCTGTTGTTTTTGTAGTGGGGAAATTCAATGCGTCTGTAACACCCGCTTATGTAATTCCACAAAACCTCGTTACGGTTGCAGGCAGGCCCGATTTATCGGAACGGGGTAAAGAAATGTTTTATGTGACACTCAGTGTAGGCCTAAAATTATAATTCAACCTATTCGGTTACCACTTTATGGTTTGAATTATTACCTGGCACTGTTTGTTTTAATAAGCCCAAATACACAAATATTTTTTTTGCCCATCTAATTTTAGCTAGTTATCCGGGGAGATATGAAGGCTACGTTTTCGATCTTTTTGTAGGCTATTGGGTTATTCCCATCCAATCCGTGCCGTATATTCAGCCCTTTCCACAATAAACATGGTAAAAAGGCCTGTTTTGATACAAAAGCTATTAATCCCCGCAAAAACCGGAAAAGAGCCTGAAATCTGCATGGAACATGGATCTATCACCTTTATTTACTGGCAAAGTGGGTTTTAGTTTTCGATATACGAAAATATCAGCTCCTGTAACAAGGCGAACTGCGCAAATGAACAAACCCTGAGCACCTTTTGTTTATTTTTGTATAGCAGCTATTATTTCTGCAAGCTTAAACGCAGTATTATGATTAAAACAGGAAACCCGGTTATCAGTATTTATACCGAAATGACGCCCAACCCGGAAACCATGAAGTTTGTGGCTAATAAATTATTATACCCCGGCAAGAGCATTGATTTTGCAGATGAAACCCTGGCAACACCTTCCCCTTTGGCAAAAGAGTTGTTTAGTTTTCCTTTTATTAAGAGCGTTTTTATCGCCAGTAATTTTGTTACACTTACCAAAACAGCCGATACTGCGGACTGGCAGGATGTAATACCCGCTGTTAAAGAATTTTTGAAAGATTATCTCGAAAATGGTGGCGTTGTAGTGAATGAGGAAGAAGTAGCCAAAGTAAAACAGGAAGCCAGCAATACGGTAAGTGCAGATGATGATGATATTGTAAAAAGGGTAAAAGAGTTATTAGAAAATTATGTAAAGCCTGCCGTTGAAATGGATGGTGGTGCCATACAGTTCAAAAGTTATAACGACGGTATTGTAAACCTGATGTTGCAGGGAAGCTGCAGTGGCTGCCCCTCCTCTATGATTACCCTGAAAGCGGGTATTGAAGGGATGATGAAGCGCATGATACCGGAAGTGAAAGAAGTTGTTGCTGAAGCTGAATAATTTTTTTGAGTTGCGTTTTAAGGAATGCCCTGTTTCGCATATTTGCGGATGGGGCATTTTTGTTCGTGGTCCCTTCATTGCTTTCCAGTATATATACCCCTGTTAACCCGATTATTATGTTAACTTTAAGTTACACTATCCGTTATCTTTTATGAATAAGGAACAGATTGCTGAGCTGTTGCAAAACAACCATACACAGTTCATTCAACAATTACAACAATTACCTGATACCGATTTTTGTTATGCCTCCGATGGTAAATGGACTGCAGCCCAGCAATTAAGCCATATTGCAAAAAGTGTAACCCCCGTGAACATGGCTATGGGCCTCCCAAAATTTATTATAAAATGGAAATTCGGCATTGCCAACCGCTCTTCCAGGTCTTATAAGGAATTGGTAGAGAAGTACCATGTGAAATTGCAGGAAGGCGGTAAAGCTTCCGGTCGTTTCATACCTGCACCCGTTGAATCAGCCCAAAAACAAAAACTTCTGATACAGCTAACAGGCCTGGTTACAAAACTTTGCCATATAACACTCGTACATAGTGAAGAGGCTTTGGATAAATATATTTTACCCCATCCTTTACTGGGAAAATTAACCCTTCGCGAAATGTTATACTTTACCGGATATCATGTGGAGCATCACAGGCATTTGGTTACAAAAGGACTGGAAAGCAGAAGAGTTTAGAATAGTGAACATAGAATACTGAATGTTGAAGTATCGAAGAAAAAAAATTCATCGTTCCTTATTACACATTCGATATTTTGCAGATCTTAATGAAGTCCGCTTTCATCATATTCATCAGTAAACACTGGGATGCACTGTTAGCGTCTGTTACGGCAGTTGTTTTTCTTTATTTTTTTACCCGGCACAGCGGTATTGGCATTTCACCGGATTCTGTGGTGTATGAAAGCACTGCAACCAATATCCGCCATCATTTTTCTTTTACAGATTTTAATAGCCTGCCCCTTGTAGATTTTCCGCTGGGATACCCGTCTTTTCTGGCATTCACAATGCTTCTCACCGGGTTACCTGTTTTGTTTATTGCTCCTTTTATCAATTACCTCCTATTTAGTGGGTCCATCCTGTTAACCAGTGTTATTATCATTGGTCATCAAAAAAAATCTTCCCTATACAAAATGTGTGTGCTTGCCGCATTGGCCTGCAGTCCCTCCCTGCTGGAAGTATATTCCATGTTATGGTCTGAAACTTTGTTTATTTTTTTAATCCTTCTTTTCATTGTTGCCTTTCGTAATTACCAGGTATCCCATTCCTCTCCCCGCTTACTGTTAGCGGCGTTGATAGCGGCCCTTGCATTTGTTACCCGCTATGCAGGTATTGGTTTGTTCTTTACAGGGTGCACTCTTTTATTTTTTGACGGAGATCTGTCAATCAGAAAAAAAATAAACCACCTGTTGTTATTTGGTTGTGTGGGCAGTTCGTTTGCGGTCATTAATCTCGTCCGTAACCTTTTGGTATCGGGCAACATGACGGGGGTGAGAGAGAAAGCCATTCACTCAGTTCGCGAAAACCTGCATCAGATCGGCACCGTTCTATCAGATTGGCTTCCTTTTATGAAAAGTCATGAAACAATCGCAACGGTTCTGTTTGTAATTATTCTATTATTAGCTATCGGTAAATTATGTTACCGGATATTGCAACAGCAATATTTTTATTCTTATGAAACCATCACTACCTGCTTTTTTGTGATGTATGCATTATTTATCATTACTATCGCTAGTATTTCCCGTTTTGAAGATTTGAGCAGCCGGCTTTTATCGCCTATATATATTCCTCTTCTATTGGTTGGCAGCAGCTGGATTGTTCCGGTTTTGCAACAGTCGATACGCTACAAAAGAAATATATTATTGATTGCCCTTATACTTTTTTATGCGGGTTTTCATTATAACCAGTACCAATTAAATGCCGAAGCCTGGGAAGGTATTAAAGATGCTGGAATCCCCGGCTATGCAGAAGATTCCTGGACCCAATCTCCCGCAATTGATTTCATCAAAAAAAATAAAAGTCATTTTGTACAGCCGGTATATGCTGATGCCAATGATGCGGTTTATTTTTTAACGGGTGTACATGCTTTACCGCTGCCACATAAAGAAATACCGAAAGAAATTTCTGTTTTTTTTCAACAACCTGCTTTTCACCTGATCTGGCTTACTGATGGTGAAAATGCAGACCTGGTAGGGTTGGATTTTATAAAACAATATAAAAAACAGGTTTCCGTACAACAACTGGATGGTGGCAGGATTTATTATTTTTCTGACAGTGCTTCACACAAGTAAGGGCTGCATCATTACCCTTCCATGAATTTTGTACCTTACCTTAAATTTTACTACATGCAGAAATTAGTATGGTTGTTACTTTGTTTTGCCAGCGTTGGAGTTTTTGCACAACCCAAACAGCTTTTTACTGTTAACAAAGACAGTACCCATTTTTCTTTAACAACAGAAGGAGCTTCACACCTGGCTTCTCTACCGTTAAAATGTTTACAGCAGCAGTATCCTAATAAAACCAATCATACTGCTGTTGGTGACAGCGACCAGTTAATGACACCCTTACAGCAGCATCCTGCTTTTTATGGTTGTTTCGATTGGCACAGCAGTGTTCATGGACATTGGATGTTGGTACGTTTACTAAAACAATTTACCGGTTTACCCGAAGCTCAGCAGGTCAGGGATGCCATCTCCAAGAATATTACCCCGGAAAATATTGCCCAGGAGATAAAATATTTTGACGGCAAGCTTTCCAAAAGTTATGAAAGGACCTACGGCTGGGCATGGCTATTAAAACTGCAGCAGGAGCTGCTTACCTGGAATGATCCGGATGCGAAAAAATGGCGAACCACCTTACAGCCTTTCTGCGATACCATTGTTAAGATATGGATGAATTATTTACCTAAACAAACCTATCCAAACAGAACAGGGGTTCATCCGAATACTGCATTTGGTTTGGTGTTCGCCCTGGATTATGCTCGAACTGCAGCCAATACGGTTTTTGAAACTGCCATCATCAAATCAGCAAAACAATTATACCTGAAAGATAAAAACGCGCCAAGTGTTTGGGAACCGGATGGCACCGATTTCTTATCGCCTTCATTGGAAGAAGCCGATCTTATGAGAAATGTATTGACTAAGGCGCAATTTATCAGCTGGTTCAATAACTGGATCACACCAGCTTCACTGCAGCACCTTACACAGTTACCGGTAGTTTCTGACAGAACTGATTTACAGATCGTGCACCTGGACGGCCTTTGCTTTAGCAGGAGTTGGTGCATGAAAGGGATTGCCAAACTGTTGCCTGCAACAGATAGAAGAAAACAACTTTTACTTAGATCGGCCATAAAGCATTTGAATGCCAGCTTGCCCAATGTTGCCAGTGGCAGTTATGGCGGTGAGCACTGGCTGGCAAGCTTTGCAGTATATGCGATTATTGAATAATGAATATGAAAGATAATTTTTCAAATCATTCAAAAGAATACGCGCAGTTCCGTCCTCACTATCCCCCGGAATTGTTTGATTACCTTTTTTCATTAGTGCAGGTAAAAAATACTGCCTGGGATTGTGGTACAGGCAACGGGCAGGTAGCCGGTGTATTAGCCGATCATTTTACAAACGTATTTGCAACCGATATCAGTCAACAACAATTGGATGCGGCCATTCAAAAACCAAATATTCAATACAGTGTTCAGCCTGCAGAGCTTGTTTCTTTTATCAATAACCAGTTTGACCTTATCACCGTGGCGCAGGCTATTCACTGGTTCCGCTTCGATGATTTTTATGCAGCAGTAAAAAGAACATTGCGCCTTGGTGGTATTTTTGCGGTACTGGGTTATGGTCTTGTACAAACAGCAAAACCATTACAGGAAGTCATTAATCATTTCTACACAAAAACCATTGGTCCTTATTGGGATGCAGAACGGCATTATATTGACGAGGCCTATCAAACCATTCCATTTCCTTTTGAAGAAATTACTGTACCGATTTTTCAAATGACCTATCAATGGAGTTTTGAACAACTCGTCGGATACATTGGAACCTGGTCGGCAGTAAAACATTATAGTAAACATAATGAAATATCACCCATCGGTCTGCTGGAAATCGATTTAAAAAAAATATGGGGCGATGTTGCTACCATGTCTTTCTCTTTTCCGGTTTTCCTACGAATTGGACGTTAATTATCTTTTGTATTTGCTACATTTAGCTATGAGTGTTACAGATGTCTTTCACCAATTTATTATCGGCATCCGGCAAACTGGGGCCATTGAATTTATTGCCGTTTTTGCGGGTATTGGCAGCGTATGGTTTAGTCGCAAAGAAAATATACTCGTGTACCCGGTGGGACTCATCAATACCCTTTTTTATATCTACCTAAGTATGAAAGGCAATTTGCTGGGTGAAGCAAGTGTGAATGTATATTATACGGTGATGAGCGTATATGGCTGGATGCTCTGGGCAAAGAAAGATAAACAGAACCACGAAGCTATTCTTCATATCACCTATAGCAATAGTAAAGAATGGCGGCAACAGGTATTATTTTTTTTGGTTTTTTATTTAGTCATATTCACTGCGCTTACCTGGGCAAAAAAAGCGTTTGCACCTGAGGCCATTCCCTGGGCCGATGCATTTGCTTCTGCTACGGCGTATACCGGTATGTGGCTGATGGCAAAGAAAAAAGTTGAGAGCTGGGTTTGGTGGATAGCAACAAATTTCGCCTCTATTCCGTTATACTTTATCAAGGGATACGTTTTTACGAGTGTGCAGTTTGTGGTACTCTTTGTATTAGCGGTGTTGGGGTTGATAGCCTGGCGGAAAAAAGCAGGTGAATATCGAAGTAATTAATCCTCTCTGCGAAAATCTAAGTGCCCCCTGCGTATCTGCGGTGAACTTCTTTTTCTCACCGGAGAAACGCAGAATAGCAGAGATTGTTGAGAGCGGTAGTTAATTATACGGGCACATTATTATGTAAGGGTTATCGTACTTAAAGAAATAAATATATAAACAAAATAATTTTATCATTCAAAATTTCCTGTTCAATATTCATGATTCAAAAGATTGTTATCCTCGGCCCGGAATCAACGGGTAAAAGCACTTTGTGCGAGTTACTGGCCCAGCATTATGGAATGCAGTGGTGCCCGGAATTTGCAAGGGAATACCTGGTTACAAATGGAACTTCCTACGATTTTAATAACCTGCTCACCATTGCACGTGGCCAGTTAGCTATGGAAGATGAATACGCATCATTAGTGAATAGTCAATGGTCGATGGTGAATGAGCGGAGATGGGTTAATCCGCACTCACTGCTCGCCACACACCACTCGCCTTTCTTATTCGTAGATACTGATATGTACGTAATGAAAGTCTGGTGCGAATATGTGTTTGGAAAATGCCACCAGTTTATCCTTGACCAGATTGTAGAAAGAAAATATAATCTATACCTCCTTTGCGGCACCGACCTGCCCTGGGTAAAAGATGATCTACGCGAATACCCCCATGAGGGCCCACGCAATGAATTGTACCATATTTACAAAGACCTGTTGATTAATCAGCAGGTTCCCTGGGTAGAGATCAGTGGCAATTATGAAGACCGCCTGCTAACCGCGATCGCGGCTGTTGAAGAATTCCTTCACTAATCATCTTTAAGTCAGGTTGCTTGCGTGCAGAAATGCATGTTATTGTATGTTGATTGTGAATGGTGAGTTGTCAGTGGTGAGTAGTAGGTAAATGCTCCTTTTCAACAATACTCACCGTTCACCACTCACCCCTTTATTTTATCAATGCCAGCACATCATCATCATCTTCAATATTATTCATCTCACGTAATATCTGTGGGTAACGCCAGGCAACGCGGCTACTTATGGGCTTAACGCTGAAGCGTTTGGGGTTGGGTAAACAGGCAATGATCATAGCTGCTTCTGAGCGGGTGAGGTTTTTAGCAGATTTACCAAAATATTTTTGTGCGGCCGCTTCAATACCAAAAATACCCGGGCCCATTTCAATTACATTAAGATATACTTCCAAGATGCGTTTTTTGCCCCATAGCCATTCGATCATTTTGGTGAAATACATTTCGGGTACTTTTCGGATATAGCGGGTGATGCCACCACCCTGCCATAAAAAAACATTTTTAGCCACCTGTTGTGTAAGCGTGCTGGCACCGCCGCCTAATGGGATCTTAGTTTTTTTTCCTTTCTTTTTCGGTTTGAGGCTTTTCTCTATCGCATCCCAATCAAAGCCGCTGTGGTCAAGAAAAGCCTGGTCTTCGCTGGCAATGGCGGCTAATTTTACATTATAAGAAATCTCGTTCCAGCCAACATAATCGCGGTGTAACCCATAGCTAAAACTATCGCCGATCTGTGTGATGGTTATCGGAGGCATTACCCAACGACAAATAATGATGTAGAACAATGAGGAAAAGAACATCCATAGCAGGATGCGTTTGGTGTACCGCCAGGTTTTTATAAGCAGTGATTGAGGTTGGGTGGGCATGTTGGGGAAAGATACTAAATCACAGGAAAATCTGATAACAGGATTTGATTTATATTTAATGGAAAAATAAAAAATATGACCGAAGCAAAACAAAGATTAATTCTTGCTGAACAAAAAGCAAAAGAATTATTTTATACAGTAGAGGAAAGAGGATTAATCGTTTCCGGGAAATCTGAGAAAGAACTTTGCGATGAAATAGTAAAAATTGCAAAAGAAGATTTTTGCATTGAAAATCATTGGCACAAAAAGATTGTGAGAACAGGCATTAATACCTTACAACCTTTCATTGCAGACCCCCCTGACCTGATTATTCAGGAAGATGATATATTGTTCTTCGATTTTCATCCTGTTTTTAAAGATTGGGAAGCAGACCTTGGAAGAACATATGTTTTAGGCAACGACCCTTTGAAACTAAAAGCAAAAAAAGATATTGAAGCCGCATGGCACGAAGCGAATGCCTGGTATTTTAAACAAACCAATCTTACTGGTGCCGAATATTTTAATTACGTTACCAGTCTTACAAAACGCTATGGCTATGAATTTGGAAATGCAATAGCTGGTCATATTGTAGGTCGTTTCCCTCATGAACAACCTGATGATCCAAATGATTTATGTTTAGATGTACACCCAGGCAATCATAATGATATACTTCAACCAGACAAATACGGAAACAAAAGACATTGGATTTTGGAACTTCACTTTGTGGATAAAGTAAATAATATTGGGGCCTTCTTTGAACAATTGTTGACTGCAGAATAAACCAGCAAACACTAATAAAAGGTTTACTAAAACTGGGGGCAGAATTCCGTTTCTCTCATCGCAGCAGGCCTTGAAAGTAAGTGGCATGTATTCTATAAACCATGGAACTACAAAATAAATATTTATATTTTTCGGTATTTTTTAGACATGTGCCACATTGAAATCTACAGGACAATTTAATATGCAACCAAGAATTGAATTTTTAATTGAACGGAAATTAATTGGGAAACGAAAAACAACGTCGGTAGCCAATAATCAAACGTTTAAACTTTGGCAGTCATTTATGCCAAGACGAAAAGAAATTAAAAACAACTTGGGCACTGAATTATTTTCAATACAAGTGTATCCCCAATCTTTGACTTTACTTTTTCTAATCTACATGCAGAATTTGAAAAGTGGGCCGCAGTTGAAGTTGCTGATTTTGTAACTGTTCCTGATGAAATGGAAACGTATACTTTAGTTAGAGGGCTTTATGCGGTTTTTGATTATAAAGGTTTACATACGGACACTAAAATATTTTATTACATTTTTGAAACGTGGTTACCTAAATCAAACGATTATTGCCTCGACGACCGACCACATTTTGAAATATTGGGAGCCAAGTATAAAAACAATGATCCAAATTCGGAAGAACAAATTTGGATACCAGTCAGGCCGAAATAATAACACCAAACTAATGTTATATTTTTCCTTAATGTGGCTTGACGATTTTCAAATATCCTACCAGCCGTTTGTAAACTCCCTAAAATCTGAGGCTAACTTCAACACGTCTTTTATCAGTAACAGATCTAACAGTAGTGGGCCAGGGCGATGAAGCTATTTCACAACCGCTTATACCCCTGGTCGTTGTGCATTACCTTAAAATACAATTTATATTTGAATGTAAAAGCTTATATTTAATAGTCTCGAATTTACCTTTCACTTTACCAGAGTAGAGAACATGAATAAAACCGGACCGATAATAGTAATAGAAGATGATAGGGATGACCAAGAACTCTTAAATACTGTTTTTAAGGAACTTACTTTTAATAATGAAATAATATTTTTCGGAGAGGGTGAAGAAGCACTCGATTACTTAGTCAAGTCAGCGGTTGAACCTTTTCTTATTCTTTCGGACATTAATATGCCTAGGTTGAATGGTATAGAATTAAGAGAAAAGATTCATACAAATGAAGACTTAAGAATAAAATGCATTCCATATTTATTCTTTTCAACTAGCGCTGAACAAAAATTTGTTGTTGACGCATATTCCAAGTCGGTTCAGGGATTTTTTGTCAAGCCAAACTCCTTTGATAAATTAAAACGTACTATAAAAATAATTATAGAATATTGGCAGGAATGCGAGTCCCCTAATTATATTAAATGACAGGAATACCGGTCAATTCATAAAATAATTGACAAACAAAGGTGAACACACAACATTTCATTTGCAAAACAGGGCGGGACAATCTTCAAATTCCAGTAATTCGTAATGGCAGACCGTTGTCTCTATTTCAATTATTACGCCATAAGTAATTAATCAAATATGTATCGTTTCCATTTTATACTTTCCGCCAAGTGTGATATACGTTTTATGTGTTGATGCCAATATCTTTCCCAGCACAAAAATGCCCGCGGCAATGCCAAGGCCCGTACTGTTTTTCGCGCTGAATACCGGTTCTTTGTGAATAAGGCTATTAAAAACATTCAGAAAAATATAGGCACCGCTACCCAGTTGAAACAAAGCCCCGTTACTGATGATGCCGCTGCTGAATTGCCGTTTCGGCATCCCATATATTTCTTTTACGTGCAGCTTCAACGGACCCATCCGGGCGGTATCTATTTTTAAAAAACCTAATTGCGTGGGTACCTGGTGCAGGATAATTATTTCCATCAGGATAGAATCATTCCTTACAGTTTTAATAATTCCCTGAATCCATTGTTTACTACTGAACTGAAAATCAATAAAACTTCCCGGCACCCATGTTTGAATGATCTGATTTCTTTGCTTTAAAACCAACAGGTCGCTTTGCGAGAACGCTATTTGTGAAATAAAAATAAAAAGGATTGGGGTAAGCAGTTTTTTCATCGCCCTGTAAGATAGAGTATGCCAAAACATTTTTTCTTTAATATATCGTTAAAGCCTATTTTATTTTATCGCCATACGCGAGGATGCCCCAGCAAAGGGCCACGCCAAAACCAATGAGTATGATGCCGGAAATTTTATTGATCGTGTTCAGGATCTTTGGGGTAAGTTTTGAGCGGAGCTTACCAGCGAGTTTCACTTTCAGAATATCTGTAAACAATACAAAGGCAAGACAGGTTATAAATACAATGGCTCTGTACTCGAGCGGATGGGTGGCTGTTTGTGCATCTGCTGTAATGGCCGTGGTCCACACAATCCAGAAAATAAAAACAGCCGGGTTAAGAATGTTCATGAAAAACCCTGATAAGAAAAATGCCAGAAAATGCCAGTGGCCATATTCTTTAATGGCGATATTATTGCCCGCATCTGTATTTACTTTTTTAAAGAACAATGTATAGATGCCGATACCTACCAGTAAAGTGCTTCCCGTTACCGCAATGATCACCTGGTGGTTTAATGCAGCAGCAAACAGGGATGTAAAAAAATTGCAAACCACCACCAATAAAATATCACTTGCCGAAACACCTGCCACAAATAAATACCCGGCCTTATGGCCGTTGTTGATGCTTTGTTTGAGGATAGCAAAAATAATCGGCCCTACCGAAATCGCCAGGAGCACACCAAGAACCAATCCTTTAATTAGTGGGGCAATCATTACAGAGGAATATTTTTGATTCCCGAATGTAAGTTGTAATCTTTAAATTGTAACTGTTGCCGCCCATCTTTTATTAAATAGATGATCATTTGATGATGCGGGCCGAGATGACCTTATCCAATCCCGGAAAACGTTTTTCAAAATAACGGTTACCATATTTATAAACCGAGTCCTGCTGGGGCACTGTAGCCCTGCCATAGCGGTCTGTAAACAATTCAACCACTTCCATTCCCTTGATCACTTTGGCAATAGGCGTAAACCCTTTTACGCCCAACCTTACCGTGGTATCGTTTTTGGGGTTATCGATCATATTAATAAAAATCTGGGTTACCCGGCTGTTGGGGCCGCTTCGGGCATAAGCTATGGTACCCTTCATGTTTTTATATTGGGCAGTCTCATCGGCTAGTTTTTTAGGGTCCCAGAAACGGTTTACCTGTTCGTCATCCGAAATACCAAACTGCGATACGAAGTTGCGCTCCACCCTAAACAACAGGGTATTATCATAAAAGCCTGTTTTAATCAATTGGTATAACCTGTCAACACCCAGCGGCGACCATTTCCTATATGCCTCAATAATGAATTCGCCTCTGCTCGTTTTAAACCGGGCCTTAAATGTTGCCGGCGCTTTAATTTTCAGAATGGATATATCGGGAACCTGTGATTGAGTAACGGTTGCAAAAATAAAAATTTGTATAAACAGCAGAAACAGCTTCTTCATACAGGTGGTTTTATAAGATGGTTATTGAGCGGCTATTTTTTCTCCCAGTAAAAAGCGCTGCCAGTCTTCCAGCATTTTTCCTTTTAATACACGTGGAAATTTATGCTGTCCGCCTACTTTTCCCTTGGCTTTCATAAACGCCATGAACTGAAGTTCACTAAATACCTGGAGTTTTACTTCTTTCAGGGCGCTTCTTCTTTCTACTGCATAATCATCATTCAGGTCTTTCAGTTTATCGTCTATCAGTTTTCCCAATACATCCGCATTCACTTTATCATCACAGGCTACATACCATTGATGAGCGAAAAAATTACCATGTGGTAACCCGGCAACTGTAAATTCGGGGATACTGATATTAAGTTCTTCGCTGGCCAGTTGGATGGCTTTGTTCATGTTATCTACACTCAGGTGTTCGCCAACAAGGCTTAAAAAATGTTTGGTTCGCCCTGTAATTACGATCTCACATTTTTCTACGTCAACAAACTTAATGGTATCGCCTATTAAATAACGCCAGGTTCCGGCGGCGGTGCTGATGAGCAGGGCATACTCTTTTCCTTCTTCCACCTCGTGTATCATTAATGCTTCGGGATCGCTAATCATATCGCCTTCCGCATCAAAATTAATATCATCAAAAGGAACGAATTCCATAAATATATGTTCGCCTGTAACCAGCCGCATGCCTTTTGCGTGCTGCCTTTCCTGGTATGCGATAAACCCTTCGCTGGCCAAATAAGTTTCAATATATGTGATGGGCTTACCCAATAATTTTTCAAACCCTTTTTTATAGGGTTCAAAGCTTACACCACCATGCACAAAAAAAGCAAGGTTAGGCCACATTTCGTGAATATTATTGAGTTTGTAACGGGCAATCACCATTTCCATACACATTTGTATCCATGCCGGTACGCCTATTAAAAAACCAATATCCCATTCGGGTGCCTTCTCTACGATTTCTTCAAGTTTTTTGTTCCAGTCTTTTTGCTTGGCTATTTTTTTCCCAGGCTTATAAAAAGCCTGAAACCAGAACGGGGCTTTTTTTACAGTTATGCCACTGAGGTCTCCGGCATAATAATCCTCTCCTTTTTGCAGATCGGTACTCCCGCCCAAAGTAAGCCAGCCTTTGCTGATAGAACTATAAGGGATATCCTCATACGTGCGCAGGCTCAACAGCTGCTTTATCATAACAATTTTATTGCCCCGCAAAAGGTCGTTGGTTATGGGAATGTATTTACTGGCAGACTCACTCGTGCCGCTGCTGAGTGCATAATATCTTATCTTACCCGGCCAGCAGATATCGGGCTTACCCTCAAGTGTTTTATGCCACCACTCGTTATAAATTGTATTATAGTTAAACGTGGGTACCAGTTCCTGAAATTTTTTTCCGGGATGTTTGCTTGAGAGTATATCATCGAAACGGTATTGCTGGCCAAATTCTGTAAACCTTGCTTTCCTGAGAAGTTTCTTTAATACAGTAATCTGCTGCCTTCTAGGGTTATTCTGTGGCAACCGTAAGGCCTTTAAAATAGTATTGGGAAGCTTGATATCAAGAATGGCCATCGTAAGATGCTGATTTAAGAATATACGAAGCTAAAGGAAATGAATTAATAATTAATTGTTATTGGAGCATTGGGGAGATTTGTTGCCTAACCGATGGTAATTGCGGAAAACAACCACGATGTCATGCCACCAATCGTAATTTTTGGCATATAGTTTATCTGCTTTCTCTGCTAAACTGGCCCCGAACAAAGATGTGGGGCTTATATGTGCTACTACCCCTTTGGCAAGTGGTGGCAAAACAAGGGATGTGGACGCATATCCAACCCATGTTTTCCGGCTGGATAAAACACTTAGTGCATTGCCTAAAAATGTGGTCGTTTTTTTTTGCACTATCAAATGAATGGGCGCAGTAACCAGAAATAACAAAGCCAAAACCACATCAACCAGTCTCTTCATTTTTTTGTGGTATGGTTGTGCAATACGATATTCAATAAACGGGGTGATTACTTTACCTGCTTCCGTTAGCCTGTTACTTCCAATAATGCTTTGTGTGCCGGATAAGTGAAAAAGAAACCGCATATCCTGTTTCGCAAATATCTGCATTTGTGCAATGATCTCAGATAGTGTGAGGGAACCTTCACAAAAAATAATTTCCCCAATAGGGATTTTTTTTCTAAGCGCCTGCAGATTTTTTAAGCTGCATAATGCACTGTTATCCGATGCATCTACGCCAATCCTGCCAAGTAGCTTTTGCGCAAGCATTACTTCTTCGAGAAGTGTTACTATTTTACCATATTCTTTTTCCGTCCCCACCACTATGGTTTGTTTTTCACGTTCCGTTTCATACTCAAACAGATTATTTTTTTCAGCTGTTACGATTTGTCGCAGCAAAAAAATAAAAACGGCTCCCATTAATCCGCCTCCTAAAATAACCCCTCTTGAAAACCGTAACGATTCGGGCAATAATGAATATACCGCTAACATACTTACTACTGCAAACGCAACAGCGAAAAAGGTTCTAGCTGTTTTATACCGTTTGTCATACAAGCCCGTAAATGCTGCTGATAAAATAAACACACCCGCAAAAAAAACGATTGCATACGACAAGTATTCAAACCCAAACCCTTTCCCATTTCGTACTTGACTGATCCATAAAAGGCTTACGATTTTCAATGAAAGCCATACAATAGTTCCGTCGATAACGGGAAATAAAACAGGCCTTACCAGTCGTTCCACCGCGGTAATGATCGCCCTGCAGGTTATGGCTATCTGTATGAAATAAGAAAACAGTTTAGCCGTTCCGGATGTATACTGTTTCTGTACAAAAATCAACATCGCTGCGTAAAAAAACTTTACATAGTTCAGTCCCGCCTTTCGCGAGCTTTCCCCTTTAAAATGAATGATCGTTGTTCCGGCAAAATAATGATTTTGGTAGCCAGCTTTTTGTATCCGGTAACTTAGGTCAATATCTTCTCCGTACATAAAATAGCCTTCATCAAAGCCATGCAAATCGTCCAACAGCTTTTTCCTGGTAAACATAAAAGCGCCGGCTAAAACAGCTACCTGGTGATTAGCATGTTCATTCAGATCACCCAATGCATACTTATTAAAATATCCGGATGTTGGAAACAATGCTGCCAATCCCATTAGTTTATAAAAAGAAGCCGTAGGCGATGGAAATGCTCTCTTACTTTCCGGCAGGAACCTGCCCCGGCCATCTAACATGCGCACGCCCAATGCCCCGGCTTTTGGGTGGGCCTTCATAAATGTAAGGCATAAGGAAAATGCATTTTCCGGCACGAGTGTATCGGGATTCAGGAACAACACATATTCTCCCGATGCGTTTGCCAATGCCAGGTTATTGGCTTTGGCAAAACCCAGGTTTTCTTTGTTACAGATAAATATTATACCCGGGAAAAGAGGGCGCAGGTATTCCATACTGCCATCTGTGGAATGATTATCCACTACGATCAGCTCTGCCCGAATGCCTTCAACCCCTTTTAGAACCGCCTGCAGGCACTGTTCTAAAAAGTATTTGACATTATAGTTGACTATGATGATAGATAACTGCAAGAAAAAAGGTTCTGGTTACAAGATACTGGATTCTGGTTTCTGGATGTTGGATGCTCAATACTAGATATAGTCGGGGTTCCTTCATCCTTCCATCCAGCATCCAGACCCCAGTATCCTGCATCTTCATTACTTTTGCGGCATGATGTTAAAGCACACGCTGTTAAAGGCAATAGAAGCCGGGGCCGCACAATTGACCCATTTTTTCAACGGCGAATTCAAGATAAGTAATAAAGAAGGTATCAATAACCTGGTTACTGAAGCTGACCATGCGGCTGAAAAAGCGATTTTTGAAGTGATCCAAAAAGAATTTCCCGACCATTATATACTAAGCGAGGAAACGGGTGAAATTGTTATGGATTCTGCTTATAAATGGATCATTGATCCTATTGACGGGACCGTGAACTTTGCTAATGGTATACCCATTTGCTGTGTGAGTATCGGTGTTGAGCATAATGGCCAGATGATCATGGGTGCGGTTTACAACCCCCTTCTAAACGAATTGTTCTTTGCCCAGCATGGATTTGGGGCAACGTTGAACGATAAACTCATTCATGTAAGTGATAAAACAGCTGTTATAAACAGCTGCCTGGTTACCGGTTTCCCCTATACCTATCTTGATGCGCCCAATGGTCCATTACAGGTATTCGAAAAACTAATTCGCAAAGGGGTTCCCGTAAGAAGGTTAGGTAGTGCCGCCATTGATCTCTGCTGGGTGGCCGCAGGCAGGTTTGATGGATTTTATGAACACAAATTGCAGGCCTGGGATAGCGCCGCAGGTTTTTTGATAGTAGAAGAAGCAGGAGGAAAAGTAACCGATTTTAAAGGCGACCGCTATTCGCCTTATCAGCCACATATAATTGCAACCAATGGAAAAATTCATGATGAATTGGTGGCGGTGGTGAATGGTGCTGATGTATAAATACATTATCAGGTTACCCGGAAAGAGCCCGTGTTGCCTGTTGCAAAAAAATAAACAGTTAAAAAATAATTATGAGTGAGCAGAGAACAGAAATAGCAGAACTGGGAGAATTTGGTTTAATAGACCATCTCACTAAAAATTTTGAGATACATAATGCTTCAACTATATTAAGTGTAGGGGATGATGCCGCTGTTATCGACCATTATGGTAAACAAACCGTGGTTACTACCGACCTCCTGATTGAAGGTATCCATTTCGATCTGATGTACACCCCTATGAAACACTTAGGCTACAAAGCCGTAATGGTAAACCTGAGTGATGTGTATGCCATGAATGCCACCCCCACACAAATTACCATCAGCATTGGTATCAGTAACCGCTTTAGCCTGGAAGCCCTGGACGATTTTTATGAAGGTGTTTATATAGCGTGTGAAAAACACGGGGTTGACCTGGTAGGGGGCGATACCTCTTCTTCCAATAAAGGATTTATCGTTTCTGTTACTGCTATTGGCGAAGTGGCACCCGATAAATTTGTAAAACGCAGCACCGCCCAAACAGGTGACCTGATCTGTGTTAGCGGCGATCTTGGCGCTGCGTTTTTGGGTTTAACATTGATGGAAAGGGAAAAGAAAATCTATCTCGAAAACCCTAAGGTACAGCCCGACCTTGAAAATGAAAGTTATGTGGTTGGCCGTTTATTAAAGCCGGAAGCGAGAAAAGATATCATTGAGTTTTTTGAACAGAACAGTATTGTTCCTACAGCGATGATGGATGTGAGCGATGGCATCAGCAGCGAAGTGCTGCACCTCTGTAAACAAAGCAATTTGGGCTGCAGGTTATACGAAGAAAAAATACCGATATCGGATGAAAGCCGGAAGGCCGCCTACAAATTCGGGCTCGACCCCACCGTTTGCGCCCTCAATGGTGGAGAGGATTACGAACTGATCTTTACATTAAAGCAGGAAGACCACGATAAGATCACATTGAATGAAGAGATCAGCGTGATCGGTTACATGACAGAGATAACGGAAGGTTGTAAATTATTAACCAAGGGTGGTAACAGTTTCGATATTACGGCACAGGGCTGGAATGCCATTACACAATAATTATTGTGTATGAAACAAATGACCACGCTTTTCTGTCTGTTGCTTTCAATTAGTATCCAGCGTGCTGATGCACAAAAACAATTTACCCCGCTACCAAAAATAGCGCCGGGTATTTTAAAGGAAGATTTTCTTTTACTAAAAAAAATCCTCGAAGCCAATCACCCGAGTTTATATTGGTACACGCCAAAAGACAGTATTGATGCCTGTTTTCAAACTGCCATCAACAGTATAACCGATTCACTAAATGAAGTACAATTTAAAAACAAAGTAGCCTGGGTAATCAGTAAAATACGTTGTGGGCACACTTCGGTACGTTTCTCAAAAAAGTATGAAAAAATTGCAGCGCATTTTCGCTACCCGCAATTTCCCTTGCTTTTAAAAACCTGGGGCGATAGTTTAGTGGTGGTAAGCAGCTTCCTTCCTAGGGACACTATTTTCAAACGCGGCACCATCATAACCGGCATTAATGGAAAAACCAACCGGCAACTTCTCGATACCTTATTTCAATATATTACATCAGACGGTTTCTCGTTTAATTATAAAAGCCAGGTAGTTAGTGGTAATTTCCCGGCCTGGTATAAAACCATATTGGGCTTAGACAGTTCTTATATCGTTTCATATATTGATTCAACCGGTACAGAGACAGTTACTACGATAAAAAATTTCAGGCCAACCATTGATACAAGCAAAAAAAACAGGGCCACCCCGTTATTCCCTTTTGTAAAACCAACGCGCAAACAAATCAGAGAAGCCAGATTATTATCCAGGCGCGGCATAGTTATTGACACCGCGCTCAATACAGCATTTATCCGGCTAACCTCTTTTACGGGTGGAAATATCAGGGGGTTCTTCAGGCATTCTTTCAAAACCATCCGGCAACAACATATACAGCATCTTGTAATTGACCTGCGTGAAAATGGCGGGGGCAAAGTGAGTAACAGTATTTTGCTCACCCAGTATTTAACCGATCATCCGTTTAAAGTAGGCGACAGTGTTGTAGCCATCAGCAGGCGTTTCAAATATGGACGTTACATCAACCCCAGTTGGACCTATTGGCTTGCTATGAACTTTGGTGCACATAAAATGGAAGACGGCCTGATACATTTACGTTATTACGAAACACATCTCTTTCAACCGCAAAAAAAATATCATTTTAATGGAGATGTTTACCTGGTGCAGGGGGGGTATAGTTTTTCTGCTACAGCCATGTTCATTTCTTACCTGAAAGGGCAAAAGAATGTAAAACTGGTAGGCGAAGAAACCGGTGGGGGCTATTATGGTAGTTCTGCCATGCATATCCCCACAATTGTTCTCCCAAATACAGGTTTACGGGTTAGTTTGCCTATGTATCGGTTAGTGATGGATTCTACCCGGCCCAAGGGCCATGGCATTATTCCTGACATTGAAATAGGCCCTTCTTCACAGGCAATTAAAAAAGGGGTTGACCTGAAAATGCAAAAAATCAGGGAGATGATACAGCAAAAGACTTTCTAAGCCGCTCTTGTTTTAACACCGAATGTATTATTTTGCATCATAATTATCATGCGCCAAACATATCGTAACATATCCCTATTACGCTTACTGTTGTTGCTAACAACAATAGCCGGCTTTCATAGCGCCGCATCTGCACAGGGTTCCGATACAGCGCGGGTCATGAAAACTGATTCGATCCCGAAGAAAAAAAAGCTTTCCTTAAAACCTGCCGGTGATTTTGACCAGCGTTTTTCTTTTATTGATAAAGAAGGTGTGAGTATCTGGGGTTACCGCATCGGGCTATCGGTAAATGATAAGTATAAGGTGGGTATTGGTGGGTATTTTTTAAAACAAGAGTCGGCAGGCATCAAGCTGGATGCAACGGGTATCCCTATCAATCAATTAACCAAGAGCCTTTATTATGGCACCATCTATTATGAACCTTTTTTATTCCGCAGGAAACGGTGGGAAATGAGTATGGTGTTTGAAATCGGTTATGGAAAAGCCGAACTGGATTCTACCAATAAAATACGTGGCCGGTTTTTAACAAAGAGTGAGAAACAGGATTTTATTCCGGCAGGTATGGGCTACTCAGTAAATCTTATCATGCCCGACATAAAGGGCCTGCATTTTCTTACGTATCTGGGATTGAATGGAATGATCGGTTTACGCAAAGCAGTATTCAACAGCGATCTTAAATACAATTACGACGGCTGGTACTGGAGTATTGGCAGCGCGGTTTTTCTTGACAAGATTATTTCAGATTTAGCCGGTGGGAAAAGAAGGCGTGCTGCTGCAAAATAAACCCTGCTTTTTTATTTATGGGTTATAGGAAGAAGGATTGCCATAGATGTACATAAAAAATACAACTCCCATTGCAATAAATTTTATCCGTTAATCAATCTTTTTACCTCCAGTAACTCATCTAAAAAAACAAGATTAGCATCATAGCCTTTTTCAATTCTGCCCATGGTATTTGCTTTTTGCATTGCCTGCGCCGGGTATGTACTTACCATTCGCAAAGCTTCATCTAAATCAATACCTGCAAGGTTAACCAGGTTACGCAAAGATTTCGCCATGGTTAAAGCCGAACCACTTAATATACCCTTTGATTCATATTTATCTCCAGATAAATGATGGGGGTTTTCGCCTTCGCTTGTTTCAGTTACTGCATCAGTAATTACAAACAATCTTTCTTTCAATATTTTTTTCGCAATCTGTATCGCAGAAAAATCAACATGAAACCCGTCGGGCACAACACTTGCCATAACTGTTGGGTGATTGAAAATAGCCCCTACCATTCCGGGTGAGCGGTGTTGCAAAGGACTCATGGCATTGTATAAATGAGTAGCCGTGCTAATACCATCATCAAAAGCAGCAGTAGCCACTTCATAATTGGCATTACTGTGGCCAGCAGAAATAATTACATTATATGACCGTATCAGGGCCATCACTTCTTTACTACAAACTTCCGGGGCGAGTGTGATCATGGAAATAACTCCCTTACCATATTCCAGTAGTTCTTTTACTTCCCCGGGAGTAGGTGAATGAATAAACGATTCAGTGTGTGCGCCTTTTTTTATCGGGTTGATCCACGGACCTTCTATATGTAAACCGATACAGCCCTTCCCGCCCTCCTCCCAATAAGCCCTCACCGCATCAATACATTTATAAAAAACTTTGAATGCGTTGGTAGCCACTGTTGGTTGAAAATGAGAAGCACCGCCTTCTGAACAATACGTATATAATTTATGCAAAGAATCGGCTTCAGGATATACCGCTAATAATTTTCCATACGCGCCATAAATCTGAATATCTATGAATGCCGGCGCCAATAGGTGATAACTGGAAACGGGTTTGCCGGAAATATTTTCAGACGGAAGTAGCTCAACAATTTTCCCGTGTGATACCACAACCGTATGTTGCGAAAGCCATTCGCTTCCGGTAAACACTTTTTCGGCTTTATATAGTTGTAGGTTATTCTCCATCAGTTTCTATTATATTAAAACCATCGGCATCTTTCCAGAAAGGAAATTTTTCCCTTATTTCCTCCAACGGTTCTTTTTGCAATACGATGGTATGAATGTCTTCTCCTGTTGCATTATGGTATAAAGTAGCTCCTACTGCATCTATCACCATACTATCACCGCTATGGTTAATACCATTACCATCATTTCCAACCCTGTTCACTCCTACCACATAACACTGGTTTTCGATAGCCCTCGCTGCAAGTAATGTTTTCCACGCATAGTTTCTGCGTTCAGGCCAGTTGGCTACATATAAAAGTATGTCATACTCAGGCACTTCGTTGCTTTGCTGCCTTGCCCATACCGGAAAGCGCAGGTCGTAACAGATCAACAGGTTAATCTTCCATCCTTTTACACTGGCGATCAATCGTTTCCTGCCCGGTGTGTATTCTTCATGTTCACCACCAAATGCAAAGCGGTGGCGTTTATCGTAATGGCCCAATGTTCCGTTAGGCAATACCCATAAAAGACGGTTAAAAAAATGGCCATCTTCTTTAATCATCACGCTTCCGGTGAGGATTATTTTTTTTGCTGCTGCAACTTTTTTCATCCAGGAAATCGTTTCCCCGTCCATCGTTTCGGCAAGAAGTTTGGGTTTCATACTAAATCCGGTGCTGAACATTTCGGGTAATATCACCAGTTCTGTTTTTTCAGCAATGCCCATGATCTTTGTTTCGAGCATGGCAAGATTGGCTTTTTTATCTTCCCAAAATAAATGGGTTTGCACTAATGAAAGGGTAAGAGAAGGCATGATGTTTGTTTATTTGCCGTATCAAATAAAAATCAGCTGCAGATTATAAATAACCGGTACGCCATCTGAAAATCTGCGGCTAACCTTATCTTCCAGGCACCAATGATAATTACAAGTGCAAGTTAATGCAAACGATAACCCAACTGCAGAGACCCATAGCGCTGTGGATTTTTTTGTGTAACCGCTTCCCTGCTTTGGTATATTAATTCGATTTTAGTTGTCCATCGCCCCTGCGCATAACAAAGTCCCCAGGTTTGTTGAAACATCCATGGTTCTGTTTCTCCTAAAACGGCACCGTTACCTTTAGAAAACAGTCCTCCCTCAACAGTAGCATTGTATGCCTGAAAAATAATTTGAGGATGCCAGTAGGCAAACAGTTCATATTTTCGGTTTGTTTGAGTAGCCTTGTTCTGTACCCTCGCATTCCACAAAGCACTGTTACTGTTTTTTTCAAAACTTCCCACACAGAGATAAGCCCCAAGTTTGGCGTTGGTAAATGTACTGCCCAGGTTTACCTGTATATCGGGCACCCATTTCAGCCAGGAAGAATCTTCAATTATGGTTCTAGCATAATTAAATCCCAAATCTATGCCCAAGGCATTTTGTACCTGGTACTGCCATCCGGTAAATGGGGCGTATCTTAAAAATTTATGGTAGCTGTTCTGCATATCTTCTCCAAAAGAAGCGGCACCTACCACGCCAAGCGAAACACTGTATTGCAGGACTGACTCCTTAGCAAAAAACTGCGACTCATTGTATTTAAAAAATAAATACCCGCAATAAGGTCTGTCTATATCTTCAGGGGCCGCTGTTTTGCGGATAAGCGGGGTATAGATCATTTGTCCTATTTCGTAGGACCTTACTGTTTTGTTTCCGTTTTTTTGGGCAGCAGTGGTTAGCTTTAAAAAGAGGCCATTGGTATAATTAGCATCCTTTTTTTGAAAAAGATACGCATCATTGTCGTTGGTAAACGACAATTCACGCCTAAAATAATCCCCTTGTTTTTGCTGCGCATAAACAGCAGATAGCAGCATACAAAATGCCGGTATAAGCAAGCTTTTCAACATAATAGTTCATTCATTTCAGATACGTCTATTCTTTCCTTCCGGCCCTTATCCCAGCAATAATGCGTTGAATTAACTGTGCCTCATATCCTTTTTGAAGCAGGTAAGCGTTAGTTTTAACCTGGCGGGTTATGTAGTTTCCCCCCTTCAGGCTTTCCCATTTTGCGATGGCCAGTTTTTGTAAAGATGCTGTATAATCATCTTCTTCTATCTCTTTCAATGCCCTTTTAATAATATTTTCACCAACTCTTTTCTGCCTCAAGGCATATACGATCTTCGCTTTTCCCCATTTTTTTTGGCGAAAATGGCCGCCTGCAAACTGGATAGCGAACCGTTCTTCATTGAGAAAATCTTCTTCAATAAGCCTGGAAAGTAGAATTTCTACCTCTTTTTTGGGCAATCCCATACCAAAAAGCCTCTCTTTTACCTCAAAATGGCATCTTTCGCGGTAGCCGCAATAGTGCTTTATTTTGGGGTAGGCCTGGTTGGGCGTTAAGCTGAGGTGCATTTTTTTGCTGCTTTCTTGGTTTTTTTGATAAAAATATTATATTTGTAGTGGGTTCACTACACGACTCACATACTATCCACATTCAATACTTTAATATTTACTATATACATGGAGGTTGCGAAACATAATGTTTGTTTGATAGATGATGATAATATCTACCAATTTACAGCGCGCAAGCTTGTGGAGGCTACCGGCCTTGCTAAAAAGATCCAGTCGTTCTACAATGGTAGCGATGCGATTAATTATTTCAGAGACCAAAGCAACAACAACCCGGAAACATTACCCGATGTTATTTTCCTCGACATCAATATGCCCATCATGAATGGCTGGGAATTTTTAGAAGAATACCATAAACTCTGCAATAAGTTCTCGAAGCTTATCGTGGTGTATGTGGTAAGTTCCTCTATTGACAGCAACGATATGCAGAAATCGAGAGAATACAAAGCTGTTAGCGATTACCTGGTAAAGCCCATTAACCGTATACAATACAAAGAACTGATCGAGGGCCTGTAGGATATCGAATGCCGAACAGGGAATTTTGAATGTTGATGTAAAGGATAAATCAATATTCCTCTCCAAACCCCGATGCCTGTCCAATCCACATCTCATTCACATTCACCTTTTTAATCTCCCGCTGCCGGATTTCTGTTGTGGAATATTAACATTTTACAGTAGGTTTGTTGCAAAGCTAAACTCTCCAGAATGAAATTTATTGTTTCGTCTTCTTCGCTGTTAAAACACCTGCAACAAATCAGCGGTGTGATCAATGCCAATACCGTTTTGCCCATATTGGAAGACTTTTTATTTGAGATACAGGATAAAAAACTCAATGTTGTTGCCACCGACCTTGAAACCGTAATGCGGGTACAAATGGATGTAGAAAGCAAGACCAATGGAAAAGTATGTATACCTGCTAAAATTTTGCTGGATTCATTAAAAAATATTGCCGATCAGCCGCTCACCTTTAATATTGATAAAAACTTTGCGGTAGAAATTACCAGCGATAACGGTAAGTATAAAGTAATGGGCGAAAACCCCGATAATTTCCCTAAAGAACCCGCCGCAGATGATACTACCGGATTTGCCATGAGCAGCAGCGCTTTGCTTACTGCCATCAACAAAACATTATTCGCGGTCAGCAGTGATGACCTCCGCCCTGCAATGACAGGTGTTTTCTTCGAGCTCACTAAAGACAGCGTTCAGTTTGTAGCCACTGATGCCCATCGTTTGGTTCGCTATAAAAGAACCGATACCAAAGCATCGAAGACCGATTCATTTATCGTTCCGAAAAAACCATTGAACCTGTTAAAGAATGCTTTACCCGATAATGAAGACGAGCTGAGTGTTAGCTATAACAGTAACCATCTTTTTGTAAACCACGGTTCTACGCAAATGATCTGTCGTTTGATAGATGCCCGTTTCCCGGATTATAAAGTAGTGATACCGGCAGACAATCCTTACAAGCTGATCGTTAACAAAGGCGATTTTCAAAATGCCTTGCGCCGCGTAAACGTATTCAGCAATAAGAGTACCAACCAGGTAGCATTGAACATTACCGGCAGTGAATTACAGATGGCCGCGCAGGATGTTGATTTTAGCTTTGAGGGTAACGAACGTATGAATTGCCAATATGATGGCGAGGACCTGCAGATTGCATTTAATGCAAAATTCCTGATTGAAATGCTTAACGCAGCAGATACCGATGATATTAAAATGGAACTCTCTACTTCTACAAAGGCCGGTTTGATTAAACCCACCGAGCAGGCAGAAGGCGAAGACTTGCTGATGCTGGTAATGCCGTTGATGTTGAATAATTAATTATTTGATTTTATTTTTTAGCTGCAGGTTCGGGGATTGATAATCAATCCCCGAGCTGCAGCTTTCTTTTTTACCGTTGCCCATCTATTTATGGTATCAACGTATTTTTATTCAGGCAAATCACAACAACGTCCTTTTTTGTTTGTAAATTGATGGTACAAAACGATGGCTGCTATGATAGAAAATATTGTTCATTATTTTGACCATATCCCCAGTCTGCACCGCGCATTGATCATAGCGGGTGGCATTACTTTTTTCTGGATTTTCGAAGGCGTAATTCCTTTGGTTGGTTTTAGCTATAATAAATGGAGACATGCTTCCATCAATATTTTTTTTACGGTTACAACCATCATCATTAATTTTTCTTTTGCCCTGCTTATCGTTAAATCGAGCGATTGGGTAGTATTGAATAAATTCGGGCTCTTACAATTGTTTCAAATGCCTTTATGGGTATTTATGATATCGGGGCTTTTACTGCTTGATCTTGTAGGGGCCTATTCCATCCACTTTATCGAACACAAAATAAAATGGATGTGGAAATTCCACATGGTGCACCATGCCGATACACATGTGGATACGACCACTGCCAACAGGCACCATCCCGGCGAAAGTGTATTTCGCGCAGTATTTACCATGATCGGTGTGGTGGTTTGCGGGGCACCTATATGGCTGGTGATGATGTACCAAAGCCTTAGCGTGGTGTTAACGCAGTTTAACCATGCCAATATCCGTTTGCCTTTATGGCTGGATAATGCCTTGAGCTGGTTTTTAGTATCACCGAATATGCATAAAGTACACCATCATTATATGCGTCCGCAGACAGACAGTAATTACGGGAATATTTTTTCTGTATGGGACAGGTTGTTTGGCACATTCAATTACACACCCGTTGAGCAGATAAAATATGGTTTGGATGTGCTTGATGGCAGTAAGGATGAGCGCCTGGGCTTCCAACTGGGTGTACCTTTTGACAAAAAAATTAAAACAGATTATTAATCTTCTCCTTCATCTTTGCAACAAATTTTGTTAATGAAGAGAATAGCCATGATACCGGCACGCTATGCCGCCACTCGTTTTCCGGCTAAGTTGATGCAACTACTGGGTAACAAAACAGTTATCCGGCATACCTATGATAATACAGTTGCTACAGGTTTATTTAATGAGGTGTATGTAGTAACAGATAGTGCGGTTATTTTTGATGAAATTATCTCACATGGCGGCAATGCCGTGATGAGTAAAAAATCACACGAAAGTGGCAGCGACAGAATTGCAGAAGCCATCGAAAATATGGATGTTGACATCGTTGTAAATGTTCAGGGCGACGAGCCTTTTGTGAAACGCGAACCGCTTGAAAAATTATTACAGGTGTTTAAGGGTGAGGATGGAAAAAATATCCAGGTTGCTTCTTTAATGCAGGTAATGAAAGAACAAAAATTTATTGACGACCCCAATTATGTAAAAGTGGCCGTTGATAAAAACATGAATTCCCTTATGTTCTCACGCAATGTAATTCCTTACCCAAGAAGCAAAGAAAGCCTTGCTGTTTATTACGAACACATCGGTGTATACGCTTTTCGCAAACGGGCCCTGCTCAATTTTACCAACTGGGAAATGACACCTTTGGAGAAAGCAGAAAAAATAGAATGCCTTCGTTATTTAGAAAATGGTGTATTGCTAAAAATGGTGCTTACAGATTATATGGGCATTGAAATAGATACCCCTGAAGACCTCGAAAGGGCTTCCCGGATGCTTGAATAATGAATTTGGGAATCTGCTGATGGGAATACTTCAATACTCAAAATTCCTTATTCAGTATTCGATATTATTGGCCTACAATTCCCGTTCATTACTTATCTTACTGTACCTAAACCGATTGCAATGAATAAAAGCAAACTGCTTCGCTGGTCAATTGTTGTGGCACTGGCAGGTTTTATTTTCGGGTTTGATACGGTTGTGATTTCCGGCGCCAACCAGCCAATCAAAGAACTATGGCATACCTCCCCTTTGTTTCACGGATTTTTTATCATGTCAATGGCCTTATGGGGCACCGTTCTGGGTGCTGTTTTTGGGGGAATACCAACAGAGAAATATGGTAGAAAAACAGTGCTTTTATGGGTTGGAATATTATTTGCCGTTTCGGCATTGGGTTCCGCTTTTGCTTCTGGTCCGTACATGTTCTCTTTTTTTCGTTTTATTGGTGGTGTAGGCATCGGTATTTCTTCTGTAGTAGCACCTATTTATATTTCTGAAATATCTACGCCCGTTACTCGGGGAAGGCTCGGTGCTTTATATCAATTCAATATTGTATTTGGTATTTTAGTGGCATTCCTCTCAAATTATTTTTTACAGGGTATTGGCGGCGCAAACGACTGGCGGTGGATGTTAGGCGTATTAGCCGTGCCCGCTATTGTTTATACTGCTTTGGTACTGGGCATTTCTGAAAGTCCGAGGTGGCTGATCACCAAAAAGAACGACCTAGTAGCGGCCAAAAATATCATGCTACAGATCGGGGTTACAGATGTAGAGGCAGAAGCGGCGAGTATTATCCGGAGTAATGAGCACGAAAATGCCAGCGGAAAAGCAGTTGCCTTCTTCAGCCCGAAACACAAGAAGATTATTTACCTGGCATTTATGATTGCATTTTTTAACCAGGTTTCGGGTATTAATTTCATTCTGTATTATGCACCTGAAATTTTGGAAAAAGCAGGGCTTGCGGCAAAAGAATCCTTATTCAACTCCATTGCCATCGGGGGGGTTAACCTGCTGTTTACTTTTGTGGGACTTTATTTGATAGACCGCCTGGGCAGAAAAACATTACTAATTATTGGTTCTTTCGGCTATATACTCAGTTTATCAATGGTATCATGGGCATTTTATACGCATACGGGACCAGTTTTTTTAATGGGTTTTTTGCTGCTCTTTATTGCAGCGCATGCCGTTGGGCAGGGAGCCGTTATCTGGGTATTTATTTCTGAGATTTTCCCCAATAAAATACGGAGTGCCGGACAATCATTTGGCGCCAGTGTCCATTGGGTTTTTGCCGCATTAATTACATTGGTAACACCTGTTTTTTTAGATAAAGACCATGGTTTTTTTAAAGACAACCCCTGGCCTATTTTCGCCTTTTTTGCTGCTATGATGGTATTACAATTGGTTTGGGTATTAACAAGCGTTCCTGAAACAAAAGGTGTTTCACTTGAGGCATTGGAAAAGAAACTGAGCGCATAAGTCTTACCTGTTTTTGAATAGAAAATCGGTCGTTGTTTATTACATGTCTTACAACGCAAACCAATAGTACCAATGTCGGTTTATTCCCCCGTTGGCGATCCCGCATCGGCTGCGCTGCTAAAAATCCCTACTTGTCTTGCCTGCTGAATAGATATTTTTTAATGATTTTGCTTATCTTACTTTCTCAGTCCTCCTTTTGAAACCAGCTATGAAAAACAATAAGGCAAATCCTACGCTTAAAATGGATAAGAAAATACGGTGGCTTTTCGTATTTTCACTGGTTGCATTTATTTGTTTTATGGGTATCCTGTATCAACAAAAAAACAATCAACAGGCTACTCGGAAGGAGGTTTATAACACGTATTCCATACTTCAGAAACTGGAAAGTGTTAATACCCTCGTAGTAGAAACAGAATCCGCCTCACGTGGTTACCTGTTGACAAATGATACTGAATGGAAAAACAAACTGGCCCTTCTTCATATACGATTGCTTGACTCCATTAAAGCCATAGGGCACCTTATTCAAAATTCGCCCGATGAAAATGATCATATTCAGGCACTCGAAGTACTTGCACAGAAAAAGATCCTTTATCAAAAAGAGCTTGTCGATGCTCCGGTGCTCACAGAAGCCTTATTACAAAAAGTACGGTTAGACGCCGAGCCACGTCAGATTACTCTGTCTATTAAATCGCGGATTGCCGAAATTAAACAGGACCAAGAAACTTTATTAATAAAACGGGTTGGAAAAAATGAAAAAGAATACAATACCGGTGTTTTACTTGCGCTGTTTGGTGGCATTTTTGCTTTCTGCCTGGTATTGATTGTTTTATTTCAGCTGAACCGGGATATTTTTCTGCGCAAAAAAGCGGAAGAAGATGTTACTGCCAGCGAAGCCAAATACCGAAATCTTATTGAAAACGCAGGAGTGGTGATGTACACAGCTGATAATAAAGGTGCCATCACTTTCGCCAATAACCGTGTAAGCGAATTAACAGGTTACGGTGTTGAAGAGTTGAAGGGTAAGCACTTTTCGGTTTTACTTGACCCCGGGTGGGCAGAAAAAGTGGTTAATTTTTATGTGACACAATTTCAGGAAAAGAGGCCTGCAACCACATTGGATTTTCTCACGCGCACAAAAACGGGAGAAAAAAAATGGGTAGAGCAATCCGCTCAATTGTTGTTTGAAGATGGCAATGTTACCGGGTTTCAATGCATGGTAAAAGATATTACCGAGCGGAAACAGATTGAATTTGAACTCAATCAATCCGAATTAAAAAGAAAAGAAAACGAATACCGCTTACGGGCGATACTTGACAATACCTCTACTTTAATCTTTATCAAAGATCTGCAGGGCCGGTACATCATGGTAAACAAGCGTTTCAAAGAAGTTTTTGACCTTACCGATGAGATGGTGATTAATAAAACTGACTATGATTTCAGTGCAAAAGAATTAGCAGACCATTATAAAGCACTTGATGAAAAAATTATCAGTACACTTACTTTTATTGAAAGTGAAGAATTGGTAGAAACATCGCAGGGCAAGCGGAACCTGCTATTGGTAAAATTTCCCTTACTAGACGATAAACAAAATATTTTTGGCATAAGTGGTATTGCAACTGACATAACAGAACGTGTACAAAGCCGGCAGGAACTGGAAGCTGCTCTTATAAAGGCGGAAGACGCTAAACAATTGCAGGAGCAGTTCCTCGCCAATATGAGTCATGAGATACGGACCCCGCTGAATGGTATTCAGGGTATGACGAGCCTGTTACTGGAAACAAAACTAAGTGATGACCAGCACGAATTCACCAACATGATTAAACGGTCGCTCAATAACCTCGTGGCCATATTGAATGATGTGCTTGACTTCGCCAATATACAGGCTGGCAAGCTTACAATTGAGAAAATAGAATTTGACATTATCGATGCGCTTGAAGCTGTACAAAACCAATTCGCCCACCAGCTAAGTAGTAAAAGCCTCGATTTCAGGGTATTGGTTGATAATGATGTACCCCCATCTTTAATTGGCGACCCGTACAGGTTAAAACAAATCTTGATTAATCTAATCGGGAATGCAGTAAAGTTTACGAAAACGGGGGGTATCCAGGTACTTCTTGGCTTACAACAAAAGACAGAAACAACCGCCCTTATTTTATTTACGGTTCAAGATACGGGTATCGGAATTTCGGCTGAGAAATTACAGACAATATTTGAACGGTTTGCGCAGGCCAATATGGATATATCCCGCCGTTATGGAGGTGCCGGGCTGGGTCTTGCCATCAGTAAGGGCTTAGTACAATTGCAAGGCGGGGGAATTTCAGTAGAAAGTACACCGGGCAAAGGCTCTGTCTTCAGTTTTCATATCCCGTATAGCATTAAGAAAAGTACAGAGGAGGCTCCCGCACTTGATTATGCGTCACGCTTAAAAGACAAGCGGTTTCTGGTGGTAGAAGACAATGAGGTTAATCAAAAACTGATTGGTTTTGTTTTAAAAAAAGTAGGCGGGAAAGTAGATATAGCTTCTCATGGAAAAGAAGCCATTGCCTATTTCGAGCAGCATAAAAGTTATGACCTGATTATTATGGATTTACAAATGCCTGTTATGGATGGATATGAAACCGCTGTTTACATTCGCCAGAACCTGCAATTGAAAACGCCGATCATCGCCATGACAGCTACTGCATTAAAAGGCGACCAGGAAAAATGCAGGGAGGTAGGGATGAATGATTTTATGTTGAAGCCCTTCGATTTCAATGATCTTTATAAGCGGCTGGTGAGTTTATTATTTAATGAAAGTTTGGAAACCGGATCGGATGATGCTCAAAAAAAGCAACAGCCTGCAAAAATGTATGACCTCGCTTTACTGGAAGAATTGGATGATAAAGAATCACTGCTTGATGTTCTTTCCCTTTTCTTAGACAATACACCACAGGAGGTAAAAGAACTCGAACAACTGGTTAAGCAAAAGAACTGGAATGCTCTCTTCAGGCTGTCACATAAGATAAAAGGCGCAGTCGCAATATTACAGGCAACACAGCTGGCTGGCCTTTTGGGCATGATCGAACAAAACGCAAAGGAAGAAAAAGACGTATCTACCCTTGAAAAACAGGTAGCGGAAGTTTGTGCGCTGTTTACAGAAATGGAAATACAGTTACGTGAAGAGCAGGCCCGCATTAATAAAGAGCTTTCCGAAGCCGGGGAAAAAGGTTAATTTTGTATTGAATCTTTATTCCATAATTGCCCCCAGATGAAAATATTAGTTGCCGAAGATGAACCCATGCTGCTCAAGACTATTGAGCTGAAACTTAAAAAAGAAGGTTACGAAATAATTACAACCATTGACGGGCGCGAAGCCGTTGCAAAAATAGAAACAGAAGACCCTGATATGGTGATCACCGATATCATGATGCCGTATGTTTCCGGACTTGAAATTGTTGCCATCGTTAGAAAAAAAGCCGGTAAAAAAATCCCTATCATTATGTTGTCCGCCATGGAGCAGGAAAAAGTGGTTATGGAAGCTTTTGAACTGGGTGCCGATGATTACATAACCAAGCCGTTTAGCCTGAATGAGCTGGCTATACGTGTAAAACGGTTAATGAGCCAGTTCCAAAGGAACAATCCCGGCTAATTTTTGTAATACGACTTTCCTGTGCAGCTTTAACGAAATACAGTTTGCCGATATATGATTTTATCAAAAAAAATATTACCCCTTAGCCTTCTGTTTTTTATGGTCACTTCAACCACAATAGCGAAGGGGCAGGTTCTAGATACTTCTTCATCCGATGCGTTGTTTCAGGCGGCTCGAAAAGCAGCTTTTGACAGCAGTGATTATCCTAAAGCAAAAGCCTATTTATTTAAAGCCTTACGCATAAGCCCGAATTATGCAGATATCCGGATTTTCCTGGGCAGGATCTATACCTGGACAAAAAATTACGATAGTGGCCGTGCCGCTTTTAAGCAAGTACTGGCTGCAAACCCAGAATATGAAGATGCAGCGGTTGCCTATGTTGACCTGGAATACTTTAGCGACAATTATGAAAAAGCACTGGAGATTTCTAAAAC
>JANXUL010000008.1 GCA_025356235.1 Bacteroidota bacterium | reverse complement strand
ACTTTCTATAATTTGCCACTGGAAGTCAGTTGAAAAGGTGGTTTTTTTAGTCATTAATTACTCAACGACTGGCTTCCAAACTTTATTCTACTACCCGCCCTATAACTCTTTTTATTTATTTAACTCAAACAGCTTCTCAATGATTTGTGACTTTTTTATCCAAAAATAGAATATTTATAAAATAGTTTGGTTTATAAAATAAACTACTCTATGTTTGTCCTGTCAAATCAAAGCAACCATGAAAAAACTAACCATCCTGCTCATAACTACTCTTTTAACGGCAGGCTGGGCAAATGCCCAAGTGAGAATAAAAGGAACCGTAAAAGATAACCGCGGACATATGATTGCCGGGGCAAGTATAGTTGTAAAAGGTTCGTATGATGGCGGGGTGAGTGATTCAAGCAGTCATTTTTCTTTTAAAACTTTTGAAAAAGGCGAACAAACCATCGTAGTAAGTAATATCGGTTACAAACCCGTTGAGCAAAAAATTACCATTGGAAAAGATACAGTCGACCTTGCCTTTGCTTTAAAAGAAGAGGTGAATGAACTAAAAGCAGTGACCGTTACCGCCGGCAGTTTTGAAGCAGGTGATAGAAAAAGGGCAGCTACCGTTTTAAGTTCTTTGGATGTGGTTACCACCGGCGGTGCCAATGCAGATATTTCTGCTGTGGTAAAAACCTTACCCGGTGCACAACAGGTGGGCGAACAGGAGGGCCTTTTTGTAAGAGGCGGTGCAGGTTACGAAACCAAACAATTTATTGACGGCACTTTGGTTAACAATCCCTATTTCAGCAGTGTACCCGACCTGGCCCAGCGTGGCCGTTTTTCTCCTTTCTTATTTAAAGGAACCGTGTTTAGTACCGGTGGCTATTCTGCATTGTACGGCCAAGCATTATCATCTGCCCTGATATTGGAAAGTATTGATATTCCCGAGCGTTCGGAAGCGAGCGCTTCTATCTCACCCATATTTCTGGGTGCGGGTATCCAGGAAATTGCGAAAGATAAAAAATCATCCTGGGGCGCGAGATATGATTACACAAACCTGAGTGCGTATTTTGGTATCGTTAAACAAACGCCTGATTATTTTACTATTCCTGCTTATCATGCAGCTGATGCAAATTTCCGTATCAAAACCAAAAAAGGAGGTATCATAAAATACTATACCACTTTTGCTGCCAATCAACTCGGCATCCGCAGGCCGAATATTGATGACCCTTCTTTAAAGAATGCTTTTGGTTTAAAAAATACCAATTGGTACAATAACCTTAGCTGGCGGGAAAATTTAGGCCATGGCTGGAAAATGAACCTGGGACTGAGTTATAGCACCGATCATAATGATATCAGTAATCAGATACAAAACCAGAATAATGTGGCTGTGTCTACCGGATCAGTCTGGATAGACAGCACCAATTTCAATCTCACTACGCGTGCCGACCTCAGCCAGTTCAAGGCAGTGTTTGATAAACGGTTAAGTGGAATCAGTGTGATACGCTTTGGTGGTGAATATATGTATAGCTATAATAAAAGTAGTTACAATAACAGGAATGCTTTATTACCTGATCATTTTAAAGCATTGTTCAGTGAGGCGGATCTGTATATTACCAATGACCTGGCCGCGAAGATAGGTGCAAGGTTTGAACAGTCTTCGCTGATGGGTAAAGCTAACATCGCGCCCCGTATTTCTTTCGCTTATAAAACAGGAAAGGGAGCGCAGATGAGTATTGCATATGGCGAATTTTATCAAAAACCTGAAAACACTTACCTGTATGCCACTACTAATTTCGGTTATACAAAAGCAACACATTACATCATCAACTATCTAAAAAATACCACCTTACAAACTTTCAGGGTAGAAGCGTTTTATAAAAAATACAATGATCTTGTAAAAACGTATCCGTCATATAATAACAACGGAACTGGTTATGCCAAAGGAATTGAATTGTATTGGAGGGATAAGAAGACCATCAAGAACCTTGATTACTGGATCAGTTATTCTTATCTCGATACCAAACGTGATTACCTGAATTATCCAAATCAGTTGCAGCCGGGTTTTGCAGCTGACCATACAGCATCATTGGTGTTGAAAAGATTTGTGACTGAATGGAATACAGGTTTCAATTTCACTTATTCGTATGCAACAGGCAGGCCTTATTACAACTTTGTAAAAAACGGCAACAAATACGATATTGCCGATCAGGGAAAAACAATTGATTACAACACATTGGGTTTTAGCCTGAATTATTTGGCTTCTATCGGTAAAGCTTATGCCGTATTTGTAGGATCGGTTACCAATGTATTTAACAGTAACCAGGTATTCGGCTATAATTATTCGCATGATGGAATACGTAAAGAGGCCATCACGCCGGCAGCTCCACGTTTCTTTTTTGTTGGCGTATTTTTAAGCTGGGGTGTTGACAGAAGGCAGGATGCAATTAATAATAATTTATAATACTGGCAATGGTCCATAAACAAAATAATATTCAATCATTAAATTAAACACAATGAATACCGAACAACAAAAAGATGAAGAACTCTGGCAAATGGCAAAAGCAAGAGTTGGATTTCGCTGGAGCTTTATCAGCTATTTTATTGTAAATGCTTTTTTAGTAGTGATTTGGTTTTTTTCATCCGGTCCCGGCTCGTATTTCTGGCCAATATGGTCAATGATGGGTTGGGGTGTAGGGATCGCTTTTCAATATTTTTATGCATACCATGGAAATAAAATGATCAGTGCAACACAGGAGTACGAGAAATTAAAAAGAGAGCAACAGGATTGATCCAATCAATCTAAATAATAGCAATTAATATGGAAGCTAAAAATGATATTTTATGGGAACTGGCTAAAAGGCGTGCCGGTTTTAAAAAGCACCTGATCAGTTATTTAATAGTTAATGCTTTTTTATGGTCAATTTGGTTTGTATCGGGCAGCGACTATCAGCAGGAAAATTTTTTTCCATGGCCAGTATGGGTAATGCTTTCCTGGGGTATTGGCCTGGCCTTTAGTTATGCAAATGCCTATATTTTTAATACAAGAAATGCAATTGAACAGGAATACGAAAAATTAAAAAAACAACCATCATCTTAAACAACAATTTTATGAAAAAGTTATTGGTAATCATTAGTATGTTCATAGCCGGTATGGTAGCTGCACAATCAAAATATGAAGGTGCGATGGCTAAAGGATTAGAACAGTTTAAAGCGTCTAAAACTGCGGAAGACATGAATGCAGTTTCTGCTTTCTTTGAAAGGGTGGGTGATGCTGAAAAAGACAAATGGCTTCCTTATTATTATGCAGCACAGGCAACTTATTTAACAGGATGGATGGATCCGAAAGCGGATAAAGATAAAGTTGGCGAAAAAAGCAAGGATTTGATTAGCAAAGCAGAAGCAATTGAAAAAAACAATTCCGAAATATTCTGCCTGCGCCAGATGGTAGCTATTTTACAAATGATCGTTGATCCTATGACGCGTTATCAAAGCTACGGTGCGGAAGCCCGTAATGCATTGGAAAGTGCCACAAAAGCAGATCCGAATAACCCACGTATTTACTATTTAAACGGACAAACCCTGATGAATACACCCGAAGCCTTTGGAGGTGGTAAAGCGATTGCCAAAAAAGTATTCGAAAAATCAGTGGCATTATACAAAACATTCCAGCCTGCTTCACCGCTCCATCCTAACTGGGGCAAGGAAGAGGCAGAGAAACTATTGGCTGCTTGTCAGTAATATGTGCATCTAATACAGCAGTGGCCGAAAAGCCACTGCTATTTTTGTAAACTTAATTCAACCAGTCATGGAAACAAGCGAAAAAGAACTGTCGCCACAGGAAAGCCTTCAGTTGATTCAAACAATGATCAACAAGACAAAAGACTCTGTAGCCGATGACAGTTTTTATTTTTTATTGTGGGGCTGGCTGGTATTTTTTTGTTGCATAGCAGAGTTTATTTTAAAAGTGTATCTGCAATATCCCCAACATTATTTTGTGTGGTGTCTGATGCCAGTTGGTGGTGTGATCTCCGGTATATATGGCTCTAGGCAATCTAAAAAAAAGCGCGTAAAATCATTTGTAGACGAAGCCCTGGACTATTTATGGATTGCGTTGGCTATGGCGTTCATTGTATTGATATTCATTAATGTACTTGGGCAAACATCCTGGCAATCGGTATTAACTTATTATATTCTTTTATATGGCATCGGCACTTTTGTTAGCGGTAAGCTACTTCGTTTCCGGCCATTGATCATTGGTGGTTTGATCAATTTTGTATTGGCAGCAGTATCCGTTAAGTTCAGTTACGATTACCAATTACTGATCGGCAGCCTTGCGATCCTGATCAGTTATATTATTCCCGGCCATCTACTACGAATCCGGCATCAACAACAAAAAAATTAAGTTATGGAAGAAGAAAACCAGTTAACTGAAAAAGAAAGTCTTGCGTTGATCACATCTATGATCAAAAAGGCAAAAAACTCTTACATCGAATCCGGTATAGGCCCTCTTTTCTGGGGGATAGTGATCACTTTTTGCAGTTTGATTACTTATGCCCGTGTTTCCTATCAATTAGATATTGGTTTTGATGAGTGGTTTCTGTCCTTATTCGCTTTGCTGCCACAGGTCTTTTTTATATGGCGAGCAAGGAAACAAAAGAATTTTATTTCGCATGATGAAAGCATAATGAATTTTGTGTGGGCCACTTTTGCCATTTGCATTTTTTTACTTTCATTTTATAACAGCCATGTACACCCGTCTAATAGTATCGCATTGTATATGATTGTTTATGGTATCCCTACTTTTATTACCGGCGGCGTAAGAAAGTTTACCCCAATGGTCGTAGGCGGGATTATTTGTTGGGTATGCAGTATTGCCAGCTATTATACCAGTTTTGCAAACGGGATGTTGCTTATGGCCCTATCCGCCACATCAGCATGGCTGATACCAGGCATCATTTTACGCAGACGATACCTGACAATGAAGCATGTTTAAAGAGCTGGATCCCATATTACATTCACAATTGCGCCTTGCGGTAATGAGCCTGCTTATTGCTGTTAAGGAGGCGGAGTTCACCTATATCCGCGAAAAAACGAATGCTACAGCAGGCAACCTGAGTGTGCAGGTGCAAAAACTGAAAGAAGCCGGCTATATTAATGTGGTGAAACAATTCAAAGACAATTATCCACTAACCACCTGTAAGATCACCCCGAAAGGGGTAGAAGCATTTGAGGCATATGTAAAAGCCTTACAGCAATATTTACAGGCGGGGGAATCTTAGAGATGTTGGATACTGGATGCTGGTATTGTCTTTTTAGTATCCAGTATATTTATCTGTTGAGCATCTAAAAATCTAATATTCAGTCTCCAACATCCAGATTTCCTCCACATCATACAACCTCTTGCTTACCTTTGGTGTTATACAATTACATGCAAACAATCGTTGCCGTAAAAGGCCTTACCAAACAGTTCAAAAACCTTTCAGCCGTTCAGGACCTTTCCTTTTCTGTTAATGAAGGAGATGTATATGGGTTTCTCGGGCAAAATGGTGCAGGTAAGAGTACTACCATACGTATGTTGCTTACGTTAATCACGCCCAGTGCCGGAGAAGTGGAAATATTTGGAAAAAAACTAACATCCAACCGAAATGAAATACTTAGCCAGGTTGGTGCCGTTATTGAAAAACCAGACGTTTACAAATATTTATCAGCCTACGAAAATCTACAATTGTTTGCAAGGCTAAGTGGTGTAAAAGTATCTGAGGAAAAGTTAATGGCGCAATTAGACAAAGTAGGGCTAGCCCATCGTGCAAAAGATACCGTGAAAACATTCTCGCAAGGAATGAAGCAACGATTGGGAATAGCCATCGCATTGGTACACGATCCGAAACTGATTATTTTAGATGAACCTACCAATGGCCTGGACCCTCAGGGTATTGCAGATATCAGGAACCTGATCCTGCACCTGAGCCGGGATCTTAAGAAAACTGTGATCGTTTCTTCGCATTTATTGAGTGAAATAGAGCAGGTAGCTACCAGGGTACTGATCATTGATAAAGGAAAGAAAATAGTAGAGGGCAATGCACTGGAATTATTTGATCCATCACAAACCATTGTAGAGTTGCAGACTTTTGATAATGGGTATGCATTGCAACAATTGCAGGTGAGCGCATGGAATATTCATCTGCAACCACAGCGTGATACAGCTATATTAATTAAACTTGACAGGCAATTGATTCCGCAACTGCACCGTGACCTGGTAGATATGGATATACAGGTTCTTTCCCTGCAACCACGGCATTCATTGGAAGATTATTTTTTACAAGTAACCTCAGGAAACCAATATGTGGACACTTACTCAAATTGAATTATTTAAGATTTTCCGCAGGCCCCGCACCTATATTGCTTTTGCAGCGATAACGGGTTTAATTGGCATTATTCAGTTTGGATTGAAATTAGACGGCGACTCTTATATTGACTTCATGATGCGGGATATCACATCTTCTATAACAGTAGAAGGTAAAATATTGAACGGCTACCAGGTTTGTTACATTGTTCTTCAAATATTATTAGTGCATGTGCCATTGCTTATCGCCCTCGTAGCTGCTGATATGATATCGGGAGAAGCTAATATGGGCACCCTACGGATCATGCTTACCAAACCCATCAGCCGCACAAAATTTTTATTGGCAAAATTCATGGCTACAGTCGCGTATACTTTGTTATTGCTGGTCTGGCTGGCCATACTGGCGTTATTCCTTAATATGATTATTTTCGGAACAGATGACCTTTTCTTAATGAAATCACAATACGTGGTTTTGTTAAAGAAAGATGATATTTTCTGGCGTTATGTATGGGCATTTGGTTTTGCTGCACTGGCTATGACTACCGTTGCTTCGCTCGGTTTTTTGTTTTCTTTATTTGCCGAAAACTCTATCGGCCCGATTGTTGCAACGATGAGTGTGATTATTTTCTTTACCATTCTCAGTACACTCAACATACCTGTCTTTAACAAGATAAAACCTTTTCTGTTTACCACACACATGATTGGCTGGAAAGAATTTTTCGATATAAAAGTCAATGATGCCAATGAAGCCATCATAGGCAGTATTCAGAACCCGCAGAAAATTATTAATTCTGCATTGGTGCTGGTATTGCATATCATCGGATTTGTAACAGCAGCGATCGTGATTTTTAAGAGGAAAGATGTATTGAGTTAGTCAAAATTTAAAATAAGTTATCAGATGCGTAAGATCATACTAATATTGATCACTTGTCACTTGTCACTTGTCACTTTCTCGCAGGACATGAATGCCCTGGTAATGAAAGTAAAAGCCAAACTGGACCAGGTAAACGATTATGAAGCCGATGGCCGGATGAAGACGGATGTAGCTTTTATCAAAGCACCGATAGGTAAAGTAAAAGTATTTTATAAAAAACCGAATAAGTTCCGGTTGAAGAAAGATGGGGGGATATCATTGCTGCCTAAAGGCGGGGTTTCAGTAAATATGAATTCTATTTTTAGTATCACCGATTTTGTAGCCTTAGCTGCCGGAGAAGCGGTGATAGGTGGTACAAAGACCAAAATTGTAAAGCTGCTACCTTCCAACGAAAACAGCGATATCGTTCTTGCCACGATGTATATTGATGAAGCTAACCTACTGGTAAAAAAAGCCGTTACCACCACCAAAGAAAATGGTACGTATGAAATTGAAATGAGCTACGGCCAGTTTATGCAATACGGCTTGCCGGATAAAGTAGTATTCGGGTTCAATACCAAAGATTACAAGCTACCCAAAGGGATCACACTGGAATTTGACGATAATGAGAAGAAAATTTCCGAAGCGGAAAAGTTAAAAAATAAGAAAGGCAGGGTAGAAATTACTTATACAAATTATATTATTAATAAGGGTATTAACGATTCGGTATTTAAATAAAAAATGAATATAAAAAAGTGACTATTGTTACTTCAATATTCAAAATTCTTTGTTCAATATTTAATATTGGATTATCCTTCAGATTCTTCAATTCTTTCATCTACTGAATTCGCAATCATACGGGCACTCATTTTCTTTAGTGGGTTCTGGCGCATTTCGGCATACCCGAACCTCTTACGGATGATCTCAATACATTCGAAAGTAGCGGCGAGAAAAGAACTAGGGTCGGCCTTGTCTTTACCTGCAATATCAAATGCGGTACCATGGTCCGGACTGGTTCTGATGGCGGGTAAACCGGCGGTGTAGTTGGTACCCTCGCCCAACGCCAATGATTTGAAAGGGATCAAGCCCTGGTCGTGATACATGGCCAAGACTGCATCAAACCTTTCAAACTGTCCACGGGCAAAAAAAGCGTCGGCACTGTATGGCCCGAAAACCATCATGCTGTGTTTGGCTTCTTTAATCGCGGGTTTAATGATGGTTTCTTCTTCATTACCTATCAACCCTTCATCGCCTGCATGTGGGTTTAATCCCAATACTGCAATCCTTGGTTTATCAACCCCAAAATCTTTTTGTAAAGAACTATGAATGATTTTTAATTTACTGATAATGGCTTCACGGGTAATTTTCGCTGACACCTCTGACACGGGTACATGTTCAGTTACCAGCCCTACCCTCATATTTTCAGCCACCATCAGCATAGCAACGTCCGATACCCCAAAGAAAGCTTTAAAATAGGGTGTATGGCCACTATACGCAAACTCAGGCGATTGAATATTTTTTTTATGAATTGGGGCAGTCACCAGGCCCTGAATATAGCCGTCTTTTAAAGCCTGTGTTGCCTGTTGTAGTGAGATGAGTGCATACTTACCACCAATCTCGTTTAATACCCCGGGAGTAATAGCTACTTCTTCTTCCCAGCAATTGTACACATTTACCTGTTTAGGGTTAAGGCGGTTTAATTCCTTACTATTGGCATAATTGAAGTTATAATCCGGTAAGCTTTTGCGATAAAAATTAAGGGACTTATTGCTGCAGAAAACCACCGGTGTACAAATATCTAGCAGGCGGTTGTCGGATAAGGTTTTTATGATCAGTTCAATACCAATACCATTCAGGTCGCCACAGGTGAAACCAATGACAGGCTTTTGCAATTCGTTACTCATTTAGGTGGTTTAGTGGGTAAAAATAAGAAGATTAAGGCAGGAAACAGCTTTATCTGGGAAATCGTGAGTCATCAGTCGTCAGTCGTGAGTATACTATCTTTCACTCAAGCCTCAGGTCTCACAATTCACGTCTCACGCTCCAAATGCCCTATTTTTGCACTGATGCAGTACACGTTGAAAAAATCGCTGGGGCAACACTTTTTAAAAGATGAGAATATCTGTAAAATGATTGTTGCGGCATTGCAGGAAAACCCTTTTGAGCGATTGATGGAAGTGGGGCCGGGCGGTGGCGCATTGACTAAATATTTATTGCCTTTAAAAGATATTGATTTTAAAGCAGTGGAACTGGATGACGAGAAAGTAGCCTATCTGGAACTAACCTATCCTGGTATCAGGGGCAAGATTATTCATAAAAGTATCCTGGATATTGATGCGCCATTTGAAGGAATATTTACAGTGGTAGGAAATTTTCCCTACAACATTTCCTCTCAAATATTGTTTAAGGTGCTGGAATGGAAAGAACAGGTGCCAGTGATGATCGGGATGTTTCAAAAGGAAGTGGCACAGCGTATCGTTTCCGGGCCGGGTAGTAAAGTATATGGCATTTTGAGTGTATTGGTACAAACATTTTATGAAGTGGATTATTTATTTGATGTGCCCCCGGGCAGCTTTAATCCGCCTCCAAAGGTCATGAGTGGGATGATCCGGTTGAAAAGGAAAGTGACATCCATACCGGTAAAAAGTGAGCGGAGCCTGTTTATACTTGTAAAAGCAGCGTTCAATCAAAGAAGAAAAATGTTGCGTAATGCCCTGAAGAGTTTGTTTGATGAAGAGGTATTAAAGCATGAATTATTTAATAAAAGAGCAGAACAATTAAGCATAGAACAATTTGCGGCCTTAACCTTTCAAATGCGCTGATTATTTTCTGTGCTGATCTGTAGCAATAAAACAGACAGTTGAAACTGAAAGTCATTATCACTTCCAAAGTACATGATTACCTTTTGCAAACATTAACGGCAAAAGGGTATGAAGTGCTGCATTTACCCACCATCGGCTACGAAGCATTAAGTGAGATGATGGGTGATGTTACCGGATTGTTTGTTACTACCCGGTTAGCCATTGATAAAGCGATTATTGATAAGGCCCCTCAGTTACAATGGATCGGCCGTCTGGGTAGTGGTATGGAACTGATTGATACAGCGTATGCAGAAACCAGGGGTATCAAATGCGTTAGCAGTCCGGAAGGTAACCGCAATGCGGTGGCGGAACATACACTGGGTTTGTTATTGAACCTGATGAATAAGATCAACAGCAGCAGTATTGAAGTGAAAGCGGGTAAGTGGATACGGGATGAAAATAAGGCTGATGAACTTACGGGTAAAACCATCGGCATTATCGGGTATGGAAATACAGGAGCCGCTTTTGCTAAAATTGTTTCCTCATTCGATGTAACGGTGATGGCTAATGATATTAACAGGTCTGGTTTTGGCAAAGGATATATAAAGGAAGCAGGGCTGGAGCAAATAGGCAGGTATGCGGAGGTAATTAGCCTGCACCTTCCACTAACGGATAAAACATTTCATTTGGCCAATGATGTTTTTTTTAATTCATTGGAAAAGCACCCATATTTTTTAAATACCAGCCGGGGTAAGGTTACCGATACAAAAGCACTAATCAGGGCATTACAAAATGGAAAGATAAAAGCAGCCGGTTTGGATGTTTTGGAAAATGAAAAACTGGATAGCTATACAGTTGAAGAGCAGTCTGATCTTGACTGGTTACTTGCCCAACCCAATGTGATTATTACGCCGCATATTGCCGGATATAGCCAGGAAGCATTTTATAAAATGAGTAAAATTTTACTGGAAAAATTGGCTGTTTGATAGATATAATTTAAATTGATTTCGTATTTTTACCGCTGCAACGCTGCAATCAAATGTGGCGTTGTATTTTTTTTGACTCTTTTAAACCGATTGATTATGAGTGACGCTACTATGTATGTTACAAAAGAGACATTTGACAGGCTTCGCGAAGAGTT
>JANXUL010000004.1 GCA_025356235.1 Bacteroidota bacterium | reverse complement strand
GCTTTCTATTGAAGCAGTTAATCCAGACGACAGGTTGCCCAAAGTTCAGATGTATGCTAACAGCGAAAACGAATTTTATATTAAAGAAGCAGCATTAAGATTTGAGTTTATAAAAGGCACAAACAACGCTTTCAAAATCGTCACTTATAACAATCGTGGCAAGGACGCTGAATGGACAAAGACCCACTAAGAAGAGGCACAAACGCACAACATGGGGTTTTGTGCAAGCAAGGCTTGACTTTCAAACTTCGGCTGTTTGCATCGCTGTACTTTGGTTCGGGCTGGACGGAATTCTGTTGGGCATTTAGTTGTTAACTTGTACTTTTATTTCTTTATTGGGCTTCAGTTCCGGGCTGGAAAAACAACAATGCCCTGCCTGCACAAAGCCCTGTTCGTCAGACTGTGAAAAAACTATCTTTCTCTTAATAATTGGTTGGTATAATTTCTTGTAAAGCTCCTATCGATTGATTTAAGCGGCCTTTTGAAAAAATAATGTGTGGCAATGTGAAAAAAATGAAGCCTTATTTTTGCTATAAATCATTTTGATAACCCCTTTTTTTAAGGCACAGGCTACTTTACTGTAATCTGGTTCCCAGTTTTGGATCGTTTCAAGCATTTCAGGCGATTAAACAACATTTTAATTGGTGGAGCATTATGACTTTAAGGGATGCCGCATGGCTGCCCTATTATAAATTTCATGTATTTCTTTACCCAAAAATCATACAAGCTTTGAAGCAATTAACATTATGGGTATATTTAGTGAGTACTTATAGTTTTTTCACAAACTGACGTTGTGCGTCACTTTTGCATAATTGTTTTTTATCAAAAAAATAAGTTTCTAACTTTGGAAACTGTTCCTATCTTTGTCGAAACGATACCCTTTGCAATATTTTCAGACCCGATTCTTAGAAGAAGCAGATAAATTCATCGCCAGTCTCGATTCTAAGACTGCCAGAAAAGTCTTCTATAATATAGACCTTGCTGAACAAACGAATGATCCAAAGCTTTTCAAGAAGTTACAAAATGACATTTGGGAGTTTCGTATCAGATATAATGGATTACAAATTAGACTACTCGCCTTTTGGGACAAATCAGATGGAAAAGAAACATTTGTTTTTGCGACTCACGGCTTTATTAAAAAGGTTGACAAAGTACCCTCGAACGAAATTGATAGAGCGGTAAAAATCAGGACTAAATATTTTGAAAGCAAACTTAAAAAATAGATTATGGCAAAGACAACAATAAAATCATTTTCGCTTGCTGAAATGAAAGATAAATATATTGGCAAGGTTGGCACTGTTGACAGAGATAACTATGAATATGAGTTAAATATGGACGTACTAAGTCATATGATTAAAAAAGCGAGACAAGAACGTAATTTGACTCAAGAACAATTAGGAAAACTTGTCGGTGTTCAGAAAGCACAGATCTCGAAATTAGAAAGTAGTGCTAATAGTGCGACAATTGATACTGTTCTTAAAGTATTCAAAGCCTTAAAAGCAGATATCCATTTCAACGTAACTATTGAAAAGAAACAACTCCAATTATCATAGTTGCTAATGGCGAACGCACAACACCTGCTTTAAGCAATTGGGGCCGACAGAATATATCTTTTCGTCACAGAACAAATCCCAGCTTCAGCTTCAGCTTCAAGGCGACCCAACTCGGCTCGTCTGTAGAATATGTCATTAAGCTTTTGTACATTTATTCAGCGGCAGTTGCCGGGCTGGACGGAAGTGCATTCCCCAACTGCTTAAAGCCCTGGACGTCAGACTGTGAAAAAACTATTTTTCTCTTAATAATTGGTTGGTATAATTTCTTGTAAAGCTCTTATCGATTGATTTAAGCGGCCTTTTGAAAAAATAATGTGTGGTGATGTGAAAAAAATGAAGCCTTATTTTTGCTGTAAATCATGATTAAGCTCTAAAAGTGGCTGTCTGAAATAAGGGGTACTTACAAGAGTAGTTGAATATGGATTAATGAGTAGTATTCAATTATAAAAGGATTCACAGTTACCCTTCTGAAAAAAGTATTCATAGATATGTACTAAGGTTCTGATAACATGGGACTTGATTGTCCTATATACAAATACATTATTAATAAATGATTTCACCCACTACTACAAAACAATATTCCTATATACCATCAAAAATTCTACACTACCTTGGCAGTATCTTGGATTAAAATCAAGCCATTGTTAATGATAGCCCCCAAATCAGCGTAAATTATTTCTCTGTTATAAAAGCATTTACCAGTAATTCCTGTTCAGCTTTGGGCAATTTAATTTTTGCTGCAACCAAACGCCATTTAGAAACGGATGCTTTTACCAATCCAATAATTTCATTTGCCCGATCTTTCTTTACCCTAAATTCCCTGGCAACGGCAAGCGCAATGTCAAGGTCAAGCGCATTGTCAGTAAGTGAAATATTTAATTGTAAACCGGTGCCGTGTTCGACTGGATTTATATCAAAAGCCGGAGACAATATCCATCCGTTATCGGTCAATAAAAATCCATGATTTCGTAAATGATCATCCGTATTCGAAACGCATATATTGAAAACGATCCGGCGCCATAATTCTTCCAGGTCAGCAGTTACATTGGCACCGCTGCGCATCAGGAATTCTGCAATGTGCAGATAACTGATTCCTTCCGTATGATCATTGCCGTCATTTAGCCCAAGCAAAGTCATAGCAGAAGCAAAATGTATCCTCTCCCCGGTATTTGTCCTGTCAAATCTTTTGGTTAAAAATGTATGTTGTTTTTTTGAGAATTGCCTGGCTGTTCCTTCCGCTACATTCAACCCTGCTTTAATGGCAAGTTCATTGACAACCATTTCCCAGCCACCTATATCTTTTTCATCGTTATTGCTTGGAAATTTTGCGATCCACAAATGCTGTTTCCCATCGATTACACTTGCCTTTGGCCTTGCCCCACCAAGTGAGGAACCCGGTGCAACCAACAGATTCAGCCATTTTAAATAATCAGGATCATTTACTGCATCATCCTTTTCTAACTGAAGGCTTGCATATTCAAGCTCTTTAAGAGAAGTCCAGGGAGGAGAAGCCATAGCTGCATTATCATTTAGGAAAGCGCCTGCAGGATCTGTTTTAAACCTTATTCCCCCCATCCTGTGACCGTCAAAAACACCCAGCAGGTAATCCGTTTCAAAAAACGTGTTTTCTTTTCTTTTTTCCGCCCTGGCTATTGCGGCTTCCCTTCTGCGCATTAGCAACCTTCCCCAACGGTCAGGGGAAGAATCCAGAAATACACCGAAATTATCTTTTGTATCATCAAGATATTGCGGGCCCGTATAGAGTTGCAATGCCGGGTCAATATATTGCGCAAACCCACTATCAAGCCATTCCTTCGTATAACTGAAAGAAAATATTTCTTTTCCTTTCAGGCGTTCAGATGATAGCTCGCCCATCATGGCCGGATTCTCCAAACCTTGCCAATGAGCATATACCTGTATGTTTCTTTTTTCTGCCATCCTGTTATTTCTTTTTTGGCGCCCTTTCTTTTACGGTTAATTGTGCATCCTGCAGTTTTCTGCCAAGTGTGTCGTCACTGGCCACTTTCAGCATATCTTTTTCCAGTCCGAGTACAAAAATGACCTTCATATAAATACCCATGGCAACAGAAGGGGAGCCTTTTTCTACTTGCCATAAAGTGGACCGGGCAATATCCGCCCGTTCCGCTACCTGCGCTGCACTCAGCCGCCGACGACGCCGGGCAAGTTTGAGGTTGTTACCGAATTCAGTCATTATTTTTTCGGCAGTGGGTAATAGTATGGTATTTCTTGAATTCATAATGTTCGCTATTTTGAACAAAAATACATAAAATGTTCATAATAACAAACATTAAAGGGCATCTTCGATACTTTTGGCAATTACCGAGTCATCGATTTCATCTAAATAGGTCATGGTCTGTAACTGCGTTTCATGGCCCATGGCTTCCTGGATAATACGCATATCCACATTTTTCTGCCTGAGATTGGTTGCAAAAGAGTGCCTGGCGACATAAGAAGTAAGATCTTTCTCCAGCTTGATTTCTTTTGCCATTGCTTTTAGATCTTCCTTTAAGTCCTTCAATGCACTATCAATTCGAGCGTCAATTTTCTTTGGTATATCATGAAATTTCATAAGGATTGGGAAAACATATTCTGCATCACTTTGAAGTTTACAAGTCTTTGCGATCAGATTTTGCACAATGCCTTTCCAATGTGGAGATATCAATCTAAAAGATGTTACATAAACATTTCCGCATACAACTGCAAAATCCGATCGCGTTGACCAGTTTAGACGTTTATACGGCCCTAAAATAGCTTAACATCAACTTTTAATTATAAATTTATTAGCAGTCTGCGGCTGGCGATTTTCAAAATCCTAATACCGCAAAGCCTGTAATGTGCGTTACATTAAACCGCTTAAAAAATTAAATCACCAAAACTAACATTACAATGACAAAGATTTTTTTATTCGCTTCCTGTCTTTTAATTGGCTTATCCATTCTAAGTGGTTGCAACAACGCTGATACTTCCAAACCAATAGCAGACAAGGAAGTAAAAGCATCTCAATCTGACACGCCTGAATATTTTAACCTGCGACCAAAACTTGAAAAAGAGTATGGCTATTCGCATGCGGTAAAAATTGGCAACGACCTGAAAATTTCAGGGGCTGTAAGTATGAATGATTCAGGCATTATAGTGGCGCCAGGCAATATGGAGCAACAGATGAAAAATTGTTATAGCGACTTAGAAAAAATATTACACCACTATGGCTACACTTATGATGACGTTGTTGCAGAGAATATTTATACGACTAATATGGCAGACTTCATAAAAGTGTCGGGCTTCCGTAATTCTATTTATAAAAAACAATTCCCGACTGGAACCTGGCTTGAAGTAAAAGGATTGGCATTAACAGGACAATTAATTGAGATAGATATGGAAGCGCATAAGACAAAGTAATTTTGTTGTTTTACTAACCGACTGTTTATACCCAAAAGGCAACAAGCATAAATGCAAAACATTAGATTTGGCGTTATGTATCATACAGAAACGATAGTTTAAACAAAAGCAACCGGAAATGCACACGCAGCAATACACAAAGCCGTTTTATATTTTTTTCCTCACCATGCCATCAGGCCTTAGTCAGGGATTTGTAACAGTGGCATTACCTTACCTGCTTACGCAGCATGGTTTTTCTGTGGCCCAGGCTTCAGCAGTGGTTGCGCTTGGTTTTTCAGCTAATGTGTGGCGGTTCTTATGGGGACCGATAGTAGATATTTCGCTTAGCCTAAAGAAATGGTTTTGGATAAGTTTAGTGCTTTCTACCGCATCGCTGCTTTTACTTTGTTTCAATTCATTTAATGTTAAAGAACAAGCTTTAATTACCCTAATTGTTTTTATCTCCCAGGTGGCGGGCACCTTTATGTTACTGCCTGTTAATGGTTTTATGGCTAAATGTATACAAGAAAATCAAAAAGGCAGGGCATCGGGATGGTATCAGGCCGGTAGCCTGGTAGGTGTAGGCGCAGGAGGTGGTGCAGGTTTGTGGTTTACTACACATTTTAGTGTGGTGATTGCAGGGTTGGTATTGTGTACGGCTTCTGTATTATTTGCGTTGGTTATTTTACTGATAAAGGATGTAACACACGAAAAAGAAAAAACGATTTTAAAAGAACTGGCCGGAATGGGCAAAGACATTCTTACAATGCTAAAAGTACCTGTAGCATTGTTAGTCATATTCTTGATGTTGCTGCCAATTGGTACTGGTGCGGCCGCAAATTTGTGGTCTGCTATTGCAAAAGACTGGAATACAAGTGCAGACACTGTCGCATTGGTTACAGGTGTATTAAGTGGGTTTGTAAGTGCTGTGGGTTGTGTAATAGGGGGCTTGGTAATAGACCGATGGGGAAACTGGGTTGCATATTTAGGGAGTGGTATTTTGTGTGCACTTATTACTTTTATAATGGCCATAATGCCTTTCGAACCTTACGTTTACATAGTTGGTGTGCTCGCTTATACATTTGGTATCGGATTAGTTAACGCTGCCTTTACATCAGTTATACTATTTGCAACTGGGAAAAGAAATGTGGCCACCAAGTATTCATTACTTGCTTCATTAGGAAATTTGCCAGTTGTTTATATGACTGCTTTTGACGGCTGGGCACATGATAAATATAATAGCAAATATATGCTGCTCGTTGAAGCTGCTGCCGGAATTTTATTCGTGCTTATTTTCTTCATTATTTTAAAGAGTATGATGAATAAAAAATTAGTTCCTGCAACTATAGAGTAAATTTCAACAACCTGTTGAGAAAATAGCACGAAAGCATAACAAATGGCTTTTGCGCCACTGGGGCGAATGGAAATATGCTGGCTTCCTTTTTAGCGGATTTGGTAACTTTCGCTACTTTTTTGGCAACTTTCCTGGGAGCTGCTTTTTTAAGTGCCGCTATCATTGGAGTAGTTGATTTTGCCACGACAAATGGGTTTCTATAAATATAAAAAAAAGTCCGCCTAAGCGTAGGGCTTTAGCGGATTTTTATATTATGAACTGTCTTTTCTAAGGCTGTGCTGCGATCGAAATGACGGTTAGATTATTCCCATATCTCATCTTTACCCTCTAGCCATAACTTAACCGATTCGGTAGTAACCGATTTTGGTCTTTCCAGCGGGAAGCCCAGGGCCCTGTCCCAGCAAAGGCTGGCCAATACCCCAAGGGCACGGCTTACGGCGAACAGCACGGTGTAAAATTCATATTCTACCATGCCGTAGTGCACCAGTAAAGCACCGCTGTGTGCGTCTACATTGGGCCATGGATTTTTTATCTTGCCGAGTGATTGTAAGATGGGGGGTACTGTATCATATATCTTCCAAACCGTATTCACTAATTTATCATCGGGCATATGTTTTTTGCCGAACTCCATCTGTGCAGTAAAGCGGGGATCGGTTTTACGTAATACCGCATGGCCATAACCCGGTACTACTTTTCCAGAGGCCAATGTTTTTTGTACGTAATCTGCTATCTGCTCTTTCGTAGGATCATCTGTACCCAGTTGTTCCTGCATTTCGAATATCCATTTGATCACTTCCTGGTTGGCTAATCCGTGTAAAGGGCCGGCGAGGCCATTCATTCCAGCCGCATAACTTAAAAAAGGATCACTCAAAGCAGATCCTACGAGATGCGTAGTATGTGCCGATACGTTTCCACCTTCATGATCGGCATGGATGGTCATGTACAAACGCATAAGTTCTTTAAAACTTTCATCTTCAAAACCCATCATGTGTGCCAGGTTGCCGGCCCAGTCAAGTAAGCCATTGGGTTGGATATGTTCGTTGTTTTTGTATTTCCTCCGATAGATATATGCTGCAATCCGGGGTAAGCGGGCTATCAGGTCCATCGTATCATCATAAATAGAATCCCAGTAGTCTTTTTTGTTAAGTCCTTTCGCATACTCTTTTGCAAAATTACTTTCGGTCTGCAATGCCATTACACCTGTAACAAACATGGTCATAGGATGCGCACTGATAGGCAATGCATCAATAGTAGCAAACACATAATTGGGCACATGGCTGCGGCGTTGCCATACGTTGGTTATATGGGTTACTTCTTCATCACCGGGCAATTCACCTATTAACATCAGGTAAAATAAGCCTTCGGGTAACGGTTCGCCCCCATCGGGTGCCTTGGGTAGTTTTTGCTGCAATTCAGGAATAGAATATCCACGAAAGCGAATGCCTTCCTGTGGATCCAATAAACTTGTTTCCGTTACAAGGCCGGTAATACCACGCATTCCCTGGTAAACCTGGGAAAGGGTTACTTCACCAACTTTCTTGTTTCCATGTTCTTTCAGTAATTCTTTAATCTCTGCATTCGAAGCTTCTGTTTTTGCTTTGAACAGGTCTTTAACTATTCCCATGACTAATTTGTTTAATGGCCAAGACTGCTTTATCGCTTTTTTAGGGGCTTGCAGGCAAAGGCCTGAATGTAAGGCGGTAAAGTTAAAACAACTTGCCTGTGCCACAAAACAAATGAGACGAACATGACAGAAATAACGGTAAAATTACTTGGGTGCTTTGCGGTATAGATAAATGAAAACAAACATGAACAGCATATTTGGTATCCAGGCGGCTATTATGGGTGGCAGGTTGCCTTTTGTAGAAAATATAGTAGAAAAACGGTCGGTGATGATAAACAAGGCAGCTGTCATAAAGCCCACGGCCAAATGCACACCACTTCCACCCCTTACTTTACGGCCGGCTACTACTCCGCCTATCAGTGTTAGCAGGAGAACGGTAATGCAGGTTGCATCCCGTCGGTACCGTTCAACTTTCAGGTCGTTCAAGCCCTCTGATCCACGTAATTCTTCCAACCTGATAAATCGCTCCAGCTCGGGTGAGGTAAGCTTATCTTTTGTGTATTTATCCCGACTAAGGTCATAGGGTTTGAAGTTGAAATTTATTATCCGGGTAATGTCCATAGTTACCTGTTCTGCCAGTGGCTGCAGTTTTCTGTCTATCAACTGTTCCAGTTTCCATTTTTTAGTGGCAGTATCCCAGGAAATAGCATCGGCACGGATATTTTGGATCACTTTATCATTATCTACTTTATATAAAAAAATGGGGCCGCCTCTTTTGGTAAGTGTATCATAGGCATAAATGCCCGCATAAGTAAACGAATCAACCCGTAAATAAATATTACTGCTGGTACTTAATAAGGAGTTGTAAGAATTGTTTTTATCAATATAATTCGCTTCGAAAGTACCCCGTACCTGGTTGGCCTTTGGCACTACATATTGATTGGCGAACCAAAGCATCAGCGCTAAAATACTTCCACCCATCCAATAGGGCCTTAGCCAACGGTTATAACTTGTTCCACTGGCCAGTATGGCAATGATTTCACTTTTACCGGCCATTTTAGAAGTGAAAAATATAACCGCAATAAACACAAACAAGGGAAATAATAACGCGATGATATGGGGTATAAATCCGAAATAATATTGTGTAACGATA
>JANXUL010000300.1 GCA_025356235.1 Bacteroidota bacterium | reverse complement strand
CTGAAAATCGCTGTCGCCAAGTTCAAGGGTATCAAACTGCTGGTGAAGGTCAACCAGTAAAGAAGCCAGTGTGCGCAGCTGTTGCAGGGTAGCAGGGGTATCGTTAATAAAAGCCCTTGATTTTCCATTAACGGCGATCTCCCTTCTTAAAACCAATTCGTCGTCGGTATCGAGATCGTTTTGTTGTAAAAAATTCAGCACAGGCTTTTTGCCATCAACAGAAAAAGAACCTTCGATGAAACATTTTTTTTCGTTGTTTACCAAAACAGAACTATCGGCTCTATCGCCCAGGATCAAACTCAATGCCCCCATCAGAATACTTTTACCCGCACCTGTTTCACCGGTAATAATATTCAGCTGCGATGAAAAATCTATTCCGATTTCATCAATGATGGCGTAGTTCTGAATAAAGAGCCTGCGGAGCATGTACTAGTTTGAATTTTTGAATTTTGAATCTTGAATTTTGAATTTTGAATTTTGAATTTTGAATCTTGAATCTTGAATCTTGAATCTTGAATCTTGAATCTTGAATCTTGAATCTTGAATCTTGAACTAAAGTTTCTACACAACGCAAGTTAAACAAGCCAATGTGTTCTGCAAAAAGATGTCATAAATCCCCCGTAAAATCCGCAACCCAATAACTCCAAACTGCAAACCCCTCATTCTCCCTTACACCTCGCAATGCCCGATTTAGCCCGCTGGTCCAGCGAATTTTTATATTCGTGGTCATCCATGTCGAGACATTTTTGGTAATAGGTGATGGCCGTTGCTTTCTGCCCTTTTCTTTCATAGATTTGGCCTGTTTGGAGCGCGGCCCTGGCTGCAAAATATTCTTTCCGGTTTTCGCCTAACCGGATAGTGGTAAGGTAGTATTGAATAGCTTCTTCATCCCTGCCCAAATCATCAAAGATCCGGGCCATGCGATAGGCAAATTCCAGTTTTTCTTCTTCCTTCAAAAAATCGTTTTCTGTTTTGCCCTGTAATAAAGTAGCGGCATCAGTAGAATACCCTCCATCACTTAACAATCGTGCTTTTAATAAAACGATATTTGGCCATTTTCCCGATTTGGCATCTTTTAAAGCCTGCTTATCCGCATCAGAATCTGTAGCGCCTTTTTGTAAAATCTTTTTTCGTGCTTCTTCTGCCGCCGCCATATTTCCCTGCAGGTAATAACACCAGCTTAATTTCTGGTAGGCATCTTTTACATAAAACTTCCCTTTAAAACTGTTGAGGAAACTTTCCAGGTACCTGGCGGCTTCTGGTGTTTCTAAGTGGTAGAGTTTGGTAAAACCCATTTCGAAATCCCAGATACTTACTCTCAGGTAATCATCTGAACGATTTCTGGTAAGGATTATTTTTTTAGCTAACTCCGACTGTTTATTGTTGATAGCTAAATTAGCAACCATATAGGTATGAAGATGGTTATTTACCAGGTCCAGTTTTCTTTGCTGGGCAAAAGCCAGCGCTTCTTCTTTTTTATTCTCAATATAAAACAGCAGGTAAGGGTAAATGAATGCTGCTTCATTGAACATGATCTTTGCCCAGGGATCATTGCTGTTGATAAAACCCCGCACTGTTTTCATACCCTCTTTTAATGAGCCCTTCATGCCAAATAAACTGGCAATCCAGCGGTAACCTTTCGGAATAGTTCCTACCACAGCCTGCAAAGCCCCATACATCATATCATTGGCGGTAAAAGTGGGGAACAGTTTTTTGTTTTCTTTGATAAGCTGATAGGCTTTGCGAAAATCCCAGCCGGCATCCCACATCTTGCCAAACTTTATCGCTGCCGCGGCTCTGTGTACTTTAACGGTACTCAGACAATAATAATAAAAAGGCGAACTTTTAGGGCCTTCAAGCAGTTGGTCGTAACGTTCCGAAAATTTCGGGTAGCGTATCTCATAATCTTTAGGGTCCTCGTTAAAAAAAAGAATATAAAAATCAACATAACTTTCTAATAAAACAGGTATAAGATTATCGGGGTTTTGTTGTTTGACTTTCTGTATCAAAGCCAGCCCGCTGCTTATCTTCAGTTTGGTTATTTCCTGGTATGCCTGTTGGCAGGTACTATTGAACTCATACACTTTCTGCGCATGACTTACCGTGCAACAACCCATCAAAAAAAATAATAATACCCACTGCTTCATAATATCCCGAAAATAAGACATCTCAGATTGACGCAGATTTTTATATGATCAGTAGGATAATACCTTTCTGGATCCATTCTCAAATCATACAGACTTATGGCCTCACATAAGAAAGGGCCGCCAAACGGCAACCCTTCCTGCTATCTTAAAATCATACCTAAAAATCCGGGAAATCTGTGCTATTACTTGGCTTCTACACTATCATTCAAATCTGCATCAACCAAAATACGGCCGCAGTTCTCGCAGACAATGATTTTTTTGTGTAAACGGATCTCACTCTGGCGCTGCGGCGGGATAGAATTAAAACAACCACCGCAGGCATCCCTTTCTACCGGTACAACAGACAGGCCATTGCGGTAGCTTTTACGAATACGATCGTAACTGTATAACAAACGGGCGTCAATATGACTGCGTGCATCGGCACTATGTTTATTGAAATGGGTTTCTTCTTTTTCCGTATCAACAATAATTTTCTGTAATTCGCCTTTTTTGTGGTTCAGAACACCTTCTTTAACCGCAACCTGCTTTTTGGCTACCTCAAGGGTTTTTATTTTCTCAGCCAGTTCTTCATTCGCATCGCGGATATGTTTTTCAGACAGTTTTATTTCCAGCTGCTGCATCTCAATTTCCTTGTTGATGGCTTCAAACTCACGGTTGTTCTTAACATTCTCGCTTTGCTTTTCATATTTGGCAATGAGGGCTTCGCTTTCTTTGATAGCAGTTTTCTTGCTTTCAATAAACTCGGTAATACCGTTAATTTCTTCCTCTACACGAGTCTGGCGGCTCGACAGGCCCTGGATCTCATCTTCGAGGTCGCTTACTTCCATTGGAAGCTCACCCTTCAAAATCTGGATCTCATCCAGTTTGCTGTCAATCTTCTGCAACCTTAACAGGGTTACCAATTTTTCTTCAACAGAGAAATCTTTAACTGATGCCATAAACGGTTTGTTGTTTGTGTTTGTAGTTTGAAGCTTGTTGTCCAGGCTTTACCTGTTTGGCATCGCCTGTTGTGTCACTCACTTCGGGGTTCAGAACTTTCCTCAGCCCAGAAAGTAGTTAACCGGGTTGGTTTTCATTCCTGATTTGAGGACGGCAAAGGTAGGGAATTTCGCCTGTAAAATCTCAATCAAAAGGTCGGTAGTGAATTGTTCGCTTTCCCAATGCCCGATATCGGCCACCACCAGGCGTTTATTGGCATCGAAAAACTCATGGTACTTAATATCAGCCGAAATATAGATATCTGCCCCTGCCGCAATGGCTTTTCCTATCAAAAAACTCCCGGAACCGCCGCAAAGAGCCACTTTTTTCAGTTTTTTGCCTAATAATGGCGTGTGACGGATAACCGTTAGCTCAAAAGAGGTTTTAAGCATATGTAAAAAGCCGGTTTCGTCTAATTCTTCTGGCAATTCGGCCAATAAACCGCTTCCAACAGATTGATAATCATTTAATAATGAAATAATATCGTAAGCCACTTCCTCATACGGATGGGCCGCGATTAAAGTTTTTACCAAGGCATGTTGCAGGTAGGCAGGGAAAATGACTTCTATCTTGGTCTCTTTTTCTTCATGCCGCTTACCAGGCTCGCCCACAAAAGGTTTGGTTTTATGGGATCCTTTAAAAGTGCCCAATCCATCGCTGTTAAAGCTGGCTTCGCTGTATTCCCCCATATTTCCGGCACCGGCTTCAAACAGAGCAGATCTTATTTTTTCCGCCTCCGAAACAGGTGCGAAAGTGGCTAGTTTCATTAACTGCCCGGCTTTGGGCAGTAATACATGGCGATTAATTAATCCCAGCCGATCGGCAATCGCGTTATTAACCCCATCTAATACATTATCCAGATTGGTGTGTATGGCATAGATAGCGATATCGTTTTTGATGGCACAGATTACAGTTTTTTCTGCATAATTACTGCCGGTAAGTTTTTTCAGACCCCCAAAAATAACCGGGTGGTGCGCCACCACCAGGTTACAACCTTTGTTTTTGGCTTCCAGTATTACTTCTTCCGTGGTATCCAATGTGCAGAGAATGCCGGTACAATTCCAGTCGGGCCTTCCGGTTAATAAGCCTGCGTTATCGTAACTTTCCTGTAGGGATAAGGGTGCTTTGGTTTCTAAAGCCTGTATAACATCACTTATCTGCATAGTTCAATTTGTTTAAGGCCGGCGATTAACCGGGTATCTAAAAATAACGCAAAACCCGAAATACAAAACGCAAAACTTACCACTCATTCTATATTTGTTGCTATGGCAGGTGCAAATTTTCTTTTTAATAATGGTACAATAAGCAAGGCAGATAAGCTGTTGATATCCCCCGATAACCGTTCGTTCCGGTACGGGGATGGTTTTTTTGAAACCATTAAAGTAGTCAGCGGAAAAATCATTTTGGCAGATTACCATATGGAACGGTTGTTTTCCTCCCTGAACCTATTGCAGTTTCAGCACCCTAATTATTTTACGCCGGAGTATGTAAAAGAAAACATCCTGGCACTAGCCAAAAAAAACCACCACGATAAGCTGGCCAGGGTAAGGTTAACCGTATTCAGGGGTGAAGGTGGGTTGTATGATGTAACGAATCATTTTCCCAATCATTTAATACAAACATGGGAGCTGAACCCCGCCAATACTATTTTAAATGAAAACGGTTTGGTGCTGGGTATTTATAAAGATGCCCGAAAAATCTGCGACCATTTTTCTCATTTAAAAAGTAATAATTTTCTTTCTTATGTCATGGCGGCTCTATGGGCTAAAGAAAATAAATTGAATGATGCGATCCTGCTGAACCCTTACGATCGCGTGGCAGATGCTTCTATTGCCAATGTATTTATAGTAAAAGATGGCGTGATAAAAACACCCGCCTTAACAGAAGGTGCGGTAAATGGCGTAATGAGAAAACATTTACTGAAATTTTTACGCGAAGAAAATATGCCTGTTGAAGAAACCCAATTGCAGGTAGAAGATATTTTGCAGGCTTCTGAATTATTTCTTACCAATGCCATCTATGGCATACGCTGGGCGAAACAATTGGGGGAGAGTGGGTATACCAACCAAATATCCTCTTTGCTTCATAAAAAAATGATACGTCCCTTACTGTAACCGGAAACTTTGTAAGGGGTTAACACAGATTTTTTGTGCTAATCTGTGAAATCTGAAGCAAAAAATAAACTTTTTACGTAACAAGATGTTTCCCTTCGTAAATAACGAGTAAACGATGAAGCCAAAAGTAAATATTATATGGTTCAGAAGGGATTTGCGTTTGACTGATAATGCAGCATTGTACCATGCATTAAAAAACAATCATCCGGTTGTACCCATTTTTATCTTTGACCGGAATATCTTGGACAAACTGGATGATAAGTCAGACAGGCGCGTTGAATTCATCCACGCTGCTTTGCAGGAAATGCAGGAACAGCTGGCTGCCATGGGAAGCACGCTGGAAGTGAATTATGGTTTTCCTGATGAGGTATACCAGATACTTTTAGAAAAATATACAATAGAGAAAGTCTTCACTAACCACGATTATGAGCCTTATGCAGTGGAGCGTGAAGCTATGATTGAAAAAATGTTGCATTCAAAAAATGTAACGTTGCACACTTTTAAAGACCAGGTGATTTTCGAAAAAGAGGAAGTGGTAAAAGACGACGGCAAACCCTATACCATATTTACACCCTATTCAAATAAATGGAAAGCCCGGCTAACGGCCTTCCATTTGAAATCTTACCCGACGGAAAAATATTTTTCTAATTTCCACCGGCAAACTGTTAAAAAAATTCCTTCCCTGGAAAGTATGGGTTTTCATAAGGTTGATCAGCCTTTTCCTTCCAAACAGTTGAACGATGCGGTTATTAGTCAGTATGCCCAAAAACGAAATTTCCCTTCATTGGAAAACGGGACTTCTAAAATGGGTGTGCATTTACGTTTTGGTACCATCAGTATCCGCGCACTGGCACGAAGGGCAAAAGTGTTAAATGAAACCTATTTGAATGAATTGATCTGGCGCGATTTTTACCATACCATTTTATGGCATTTTCCACAAGTGGGTAAAGGAAAAAGTTTTAAGCCTGCGTATGAAATGATCGAATGGCGGAATAACGAAGAGGAATTTCAAAAATGGTGCGATGGCAATACAGGTTACCCGATCGTTGATGCAGGTATGCGTGAATTGAATACCACCGGTTTCATGCATAACCGTGTTCGCATGATTGTGGCTTCTTTTTTAACCAAACATTTGCTGATAGACTGGCGCTGGGGGGAAGCTTATTTTGCGCAAAAATTATTGGACTTTGATCTCGCTGCCAATAATGGCGGCTGGCAATGGGCCAGCAGCAGCGGATGTGATGCGGCACCTTATTTCCGGGTATTTAATCCCAGTTTACAAACAGAAAAATTTGATAAGGATCTCAAGTACATTAAAAAATGGGTGCCTGAGTTCCAGGAGTTTAGTTATGCCAAACCAATTGTAGTGCATGAAGTAGCGAGGAAGCGGGTGTTGGAGGTATATGCGAAGGCGTTGAAATAATCAATAAAATATTTTTAGCTGTAGACCCATATTTTTCAATCCATTCAGCTGACCATATTTTTTATAGAATAAAAACAGCAGCCTCATCAATCATCTGTGGGGCGTTCAAGTGCTGGTATACAGATAATAATTTTATCACTGCCTTTTTTCCATCCTCACCAAGATACAGCGAATAATTGTTTACATACAGGTCAATATGCTGGCGCATAACGGATTCATCCATTTCCTGTGAATGCTCGCGAACATATCCCGTTAATTCCGGATACTTCTCAAATGCATATTCCAGGCTTTTTTTAATCAGGTGGTCAACCTTTTGTTGAACGGATTGATCAAAACAACGTTTCATCACGATACCACCTAACGGTATCGGTACTTTGATAATTTCTTCCCAATATTCGCCAAGGTCCATAACCTTCACCAACCCTTTTTGCTGATAGGTAAATCGGTTTTCGTGAATGATCACCCCCGCATCAACCTTGCCACTCAATACAGCTTCTTCAATTTCATGGAATACCATGAACACTTTATTTTTCGCTTCGGGAAATGCCAATGAAAAAAGCAAATGTGCCGTGGTGTTTATGCCAGGAACAGCAATACGCATTGCATTCACTTCAGTAATATTTTTTACTTCGTGCTTGGTAATTATGAGTGGCCCTACTCCCTTGCCTAAGGCACCACCACTATTTAAAACAAGGTATTTATCCAGCACCAATGGCAATACGCCGTAACTGATTTTGGAAATATCGAGCCTGCCTGCTTTGGCCCATTCGTTAAGCGTTTGTACATCTTCCAAAACAACATCGAATTCAAACCCTTCGGTATCTATTTTATGATTGACCAATGCATCGAAAATGAAAGTATCATTGGGACAGGGGGAGAAGCCGAGGGTAAGTTTCATAGGGGAGTTGTGAATGGTGAGTTGTGAATAGGGAGTAGTGAGTTGTGAGTTGGGGCTATAAAGCTACTCACAACTCCCTATTCACAACTCACTTAATCTTATACAACCTGTCAACATACTTCAACAAAACCTGGTTCAAGTGATCAATGGCTTCTTTCATTTTCCAGTTGGCTTTGTTTCTTTCGCCAATATAGTTGGAGATGGCCCTTATCTGTATAAAAGGGATATTCATTTCACGGCACACATAATGTAAGGCGGCGCCCTCCATACTCTCGGTTACCGGGCTGTATTTTTTGATCAGTTGCTGGACCCGTTCTTTATTGGTAGAAATTTCATTGATAGTGATGGCTGGTACTTCGGGTAATTTGAGGAGATTGAATTTTGGCAACCATGTATTGGGCAGTTTTCTTCTTTCAAAAGGATGGTAACTGCTTTTTTCGAGTTTGAGGTCAAAAATATCTTTCCACTTATCATCTTCTTCAACCCCCATATCTGCCAGCGACTCTTCCTTAACAACCACTACTTTTCCTAAAGCCACTGAAGTATCAAAACAGCCGGCAATGCCTGCCTGGATAATAAGGTCGGGTTTTTCTTCCATAACCAGCCTGGTAAGCGAGACAGCTGTTGCCAACATACCTACCCCGGTTTGGTGAAATTGTACTTTAAAACGATTGCTTTCGCTTGTATAAAGGCTATTCATCTCCAGGAAGGAAGGCATCCATTCTGCAACGGTGGCGGCTGTAATAATCACTCGCATGCGGCAAAGGTGGGTAAAAAGTCTGACAGTCTAAGAAGTCGGGAAGTTCGGAAGAAGAGACCTGTTTTGTTTTCGGCCTCCCCGATTTTCAGACGCAAATCTTACCTTTGCCGAAATTTTTGAAGAGAATGGTGTATTTAACCAGGCAGGAGCATTTTAACGCGGCCCATAAGTTGTTTAATCCCAAGTGGGATAAAGAGCAGAATGAAGCTGTTTTCGGGGTATGTGCCAATGAGAACTGGCATGGGCATAATTACGACCTGTATGTAACCATCAAAGGCGAGCCAAACCCTGATACAGGTTTTCTGTACGACGTGAAAAAATTAAGCCAGCTGATCAAAAAAAAGGTAGTAGACAGGCTGGACCATAAAAATCTGAACCTGGATGTGGATTTTATGAAAGATCAAATGTGCAGTACTGAAAACCTGGCTATCGCCATCTGGCAGCAACTGGCTCCCCATTTACCTTCTGAAGTAAGCCTGCACTGTATTAAATTATACGAAACCTCCAGGATATATGTTGAGTATTTTGGCAATTGAATGCCTGTAACTCTTTTTTTATTTTGCGAAAGGGTCTTTGTTTCACAATCGTGATTGGTTATGGCGAAGAAACTGAACAACGGCCCTTTTTTCATACTTTTTAAACAAAAGAAAGATAATCAGGGTTATTAGTATCGTATGTAACTTTATGCAGGAAGGGATATTCAAGCTCAGTTATCAATTTCAGGGCTCCTATAATGCCAGGCCACTTGATCAGCACACTTCTGAAACAGTGCCCGGCAGTTGATAACCGAACCACTTGAAAAATTAATTTTTAAAATAGGCTTGCCCGGTTGTTTCAGTTGAAGTGTGCGACGAAACAGGAGATGATGTATGAACTGATAGCTGGTAACATACTCCAACTATTGAAATTGAATAAATGAATAATAAAGTAGCTGTTTACCGGAAAGAACATTTTAATGCGGCGCACCGCCTGCACAATCCTGCCTGGACTGAAGAGCGAAATGATGCCGTATTCGGTTTATGTAATAATCCCAATTACCATGGACATAATTATGACCTGGTTATAAAAGTGATTGGTGAAATTGATCCTGAAACCGGTTATGTGATTGACTTGAAAATATTGAGCGACCTGGTGAAAGAGGAAATTTTAAACCGGTTTGATCATAAAAACCTAAATCTCGATACAGTTGAATTTGCGACATTAAATCCTACTGCAGAAAATATAGCTGTAGTTATTTATGATTTGCTTAAGGCTAAATTGGATAAGAAGTTAGAACTGAAAATAAGGTTATACGAAACAGAAAGAAACTTTGTAGAGTATCCGGTATAATGAAAATTAAGAAAAGTAAAGACATATAATATGGCTTATTCAAAAATTGAGAAGTATGATGCGGATGTAACATCCGGGTTGATGAAAAATTATCATGATGTACTGTCATCCCTGGGTGAGGATCCTGACAGGGAGGGATTATTGAAAACCCCTGAGCGCGTGGCAAAAGCCATGCAATATCTTACACAGGGTTATAGCCAGGATCCGAAAGCGATTATTAATTCTGCCAAGTTCAAGGAAGATGTGAGTGAGATGATCATTGTGAAAGACATTGAATTGTATTCGATGTGCGAGCACCACATGTTGCCTTTCTTTGGTAAAGCGCATATTGCCTATATACCCAATGGTTGGATTACCGGGTTAAGTAAACTGGCCAGGGTGGTGGATGTGTATTCACGCCGTTTGCAGGTGCAGGAAAGATTGACCACGCAGATACTGGAAGCGATTAAAGAATCTTTAAACCCTGTAGGTGTGGCTGTTGTAATCGAAGCTAAACATTTGTGTATGATGATGCGGGGTGTACAGAAACAAAATTCTGTAACTACCACATCTGCTTTTGATGGCGAGTTTTTGAAGAATACTACGAGAAGTGAGTTTCTTAAATTAATAAGTAAAGATCACGGATAATTAATTCGCTGGTTATTGTTTGCCACAGATGGCCCAGCGTAGCACAAACTTTATCTGTTGAAAGGCAGGTTCATTTCTGTACATATTCTGGGTTACCTGTGGCAATTTTATTTGGATATCCTTTTTTTAAATCAATATTTTTGCTGCAAAGATTGCTATATGAAACATGCCTATATATTCCCCGGTCAGGGTTCACAATTTAGCGGGATGGGAAAGAATCTTTATGAAACCAACCCACTCGCGAAAGAATTATTTGATAAAGCCAACGATATTCTTGGGTTCTGCATTAGTGATGTAATGTTTGGTGGAACTGACGAAGAACTGAAGCAAACCAATATAACACAACCTGCTGTATTCCTTCACTCTGTTATTGCTTTTACAACTTTGGATAGTGTAAAGCCTGATATGGTTTCCGGTCACTCACTTGGCGAATTTTCTGCATTGGTGGCGAACGGCGTGCTGCATTTTGAAGATGCTTTGCGCCTGGTAAGCATTCGTGCGAAAGCCATGCAAAAAGCCTGCGAATTACAACCCTCTGGTATGGCCGCAGTTTTGGCATTGGCTGATGAAAAAGTAGAAGAAATTTGTGTGGCCATTCGAACAGAAACAGGAGAAATTGTAGTGGCGGCCAATTACAATTGCCCGGGACAATTGGTGATCAGCGGTTCTATTAAAGGCATTGATATTGCCTGTGAAAGAATGAAAGCTGCCGGTGCAAAACGGGCATTGATTTTGCCGGTAGGCGGGGCTTTCCATTCACCTTTTATGGCACCTGCCAAAGAAGAACTGGCTGCGGCTATTGAAGCTACTTCTTTTCATATAGCCAGTTGTCCTGTATATCAAAATGTAACAGCGAAAGCAGTTACAGACCCTTCGGAAATTAAAAAAAACCTGATAGATCAATTAACAGGTGCGGTTCGCTGGACACAAAGTGTGCAGGCAATGGTGACTGATGGGGCAACGCGTTTTACAGAATGTGGCCCGGGTAAAGTGTTGCAGGGGTTAGTGCAGAAGATTTCTAAAGAAGCACAGGTTACTGGAGTTAGTTAAAAAGGAGATGCTGGCATGGTTTTTTTGTTTTATTTAGGATGAGACATGTTTTTGTATTACTTCTTAGCCTGTTAGCTGCTGGCAATTTGATTGCACAGAAGGATAATATTTCCATTGATACCAATTATTCCGGTAAAACATATAAAATGCACCCTAAGTACCAGCTTCCAGCAGCTGGTGCGGCTATTGTATTGTCAACATTAGGTTTTCATGCCTTAGATAACAATGCTTATATGTCGGCAGATGATGTGATGAAGTTAAACGCCGCTAACATTAATGCATTTGACAGACCAACAGCTTTACGAGACCCATCTGGTTTTGCGAATGCTGCCCATAAAGGTGATTTCCTGTTAAATTTTTCTGTTGCCAGCCCGCTATTATTAGCTTTTGACAAGAGCATGCGTAAAGACTGGGTTGATTTGCTCACTTTATATATGGCTACACAGGCAGTGGATAACATACTTTATTTTACAGCCATAGCCTCTGTACGAAGGCCCAGGCCACTCGCTTATAATACAGCATTATCCCTCGCTGAAAGAACGGGCGTTGGAATGAGTAAATCTTTTTTCAGCGGGCATGTTTCATTCAGCGCCACAGCCACTTTTTTTGCTGTAAAAACCTATACCGATTATCACCATATTAAAGGATGGCCGAGGTTACTGCTGTATGGCGCAGCTTCAGTTCCACCATTACTGGTAGGTTATTTCCGGGTAGAGGCGGGAAGGCATTTTAAAACAGATGTGATCACCGGCTTTATTGCAGGGGCAACATCTGGTATACTGGTTCCAGAATTGTTCCGGAATAAAAATAAGGATAAGAAAAACTATGTTTCGCTAACTCCTTATTATATGCAGGATGGTGGTGGTGTTAGTATGACGGTTAAACTTTAATGGGTAATAATCAACCCCGGATGATTAATAACCTGATCCGTTTATTTAAATGGTAAGTGAGCAGTTAACCCATTCATTATCGAATTGGGTATTGTATTTTTTATAGAAATTAATAGCAGGTTCATTCCATTCCAGCACCTGCCAAACTATGCCGGAGTATTTCTTTTCCTTAGCTTCTTCTACTAAATGTTCGAAAAGCAGGTTACCTATTTTTTGTCCCCGCATCTTTTCGGTGACAAGAATATCTTCGAGGTACATTCTTTGTCCCTTCCATGTACTGTAACGGATATAATACAGGGCAAATCCTTCTACTTTTCCGTTTACTTCGGCTACAAATGCCCACCAGACAGGGTTCGTGCCAAAACCACTTTCCTCAAAATGTGGCAGTGTTACCGTTACTTCATCAGGTGCTTTTTCATAATCAGCTAATTCCTGTATCAGTTCCAATAATCGTATACAATCTTTTTTTTCTGCTCTTCTGATTGAGATGTCCATAAAATATTTCTTTAACTCTTTTAACCAAATTTACTTATTTAACTTTTTGCACCTTTACCCTTCACAAACCTGCCCGGTTTTGCATTGGTATGTTCTCCCTCTTTCAAAACCTGTATACCATTTACCCAAACATGTAACATACCCGTGGAATATTGATGAGGTTTTTCATACGTTGCTTTATCGTTAACGGTAGCAGGATCGAATACAAGGATATCTGCATAGTTGCCCGTTTTCAGCTCACCTCTTTTCAGGATATGTAAACTGGTAGCGGCAACCTTTGCTAATTTTTGAATGGCTTTTTCCAATGAGATCAGTTTTTCATCGCGGCTGTAATGGCCGATGACCCTTGTAAAATTTCCGTAAGCGCGGGGATGCGAACTTTGTTTCAGAAAATTTCCTTCTGGTGCCATAGAGGCAGCATCCGAACCAAAACTTACCCAGGGCAACACCAATTGTTTTTTTACATTCTCTTCACTCATTAAAAAATAGGCCACTTCTACACGGCTGCTATCCTGGATGATCAGGTCAATAGCTGCATCTTCCGGCGTTGTGTTTCTTATTTTCGCTACTTCGCCTAATGATTTACCAGTATACTTGAAAAGTGAATCCCTTTTGAATCCCAGCAACAATACTTTGTCTGCGGAACCGGCACCATAATATAAATTCTCCCAGTCGGCAGTATTGGTCTTCATGGCTTTTTTCATTGCTGCGCGGATAGCGGGGTCCTGTAAACGCTGCCATAATTTACCAAATCCGCCATCCTGTAAAGAAGGTGGTAAAGAAGCTGTCATACCTGTGGCCCCGGCAGTATACGTGTACATGTTGGCGGCAATATCAATCCCTTCTTTCCTGGCCCGCTCAACTCTTCTGATCACGCTATCCATTTTGCCCCAGTTATCAATACCCGCGGCTTTCAAATGATAAATTTCGCCATGCACATGCGCTTCTCTGGCAATCGTGATCAGTTCTTCCACTGCTTCGTTCAGTTTATTTCCTTCGCTGCGCATATGAGAAATATAGCCTCCGCCATAAGGCGCTGCTGCCTTGCATAATTCAATCAACTCATTTGTTTTTGCAAAAAAAGCCGGAGGATAAATAAGCGATGTGCCTACGCCCAATGCACCTTCTTCCATAGCCTGTTTTACCAAATCCTTCATCCTGTTTAGTTCGGCAGGCGTTGGGTCGCGGTTGTCTTCACCTATCACATTGGTGCGAATGGTAGTGGCACCAACATACGAAGCAATATTGCAGCTGACACCTCTTTTCTCCATGGATTGCATGTATTCACCGAGCGTGTTCCAGTCAACTTTGTATTGGGAAAGCCGTTGGTCATCCTGCATCTCCTTTTTCATTTTTGCGTTCAACGGTCCCATGCTTTCTCCCTCGCCAAATACTTCAAGTGTTACGCCCTCTCTTATTTCACCCTGCGATTTTCCGTCTTCAATTAATGAAACAGGCGACCAGCTAAGCATATTGATAAACCCAGGCGATACTGCCATACCTTTCGCATCCACTTCATTTTTTGCCGATTCATGAGAAAGGTCGCCAATAAAAGCGATCGTATCATTTTTAATGGCAATGTCTCCTTTGAAAGGGGTAGCCCCATTACCATCATAGATCATTCCATTCCGGATAATGGTATCGTATTTTTTGCTTTTGCATGATAGGATTGCAAAGCAGAGAATAAAGAGGCAGAATAAATTACGCATATCGTTGATTTAAGTTTATCGAAATGTTGTGGCATGAAAATGCCCGATAAATGTAAACACTTACCGGGCTAAAAGCAATTATACGATGATGAATATTTTATACCTTTTGTAAAGCCTGTTCAAGGTCATTGAGTATATCGGCTATATTTTCAATACCCACACTCATCCTGATCAAACCATCTGTAATGCCAAATTTTATGCGCTCTTCCTGCTTCAACCCAAAATGACTCATGCTGGCAGGGTGAGATAACAACGTATCAACAGTGCCCAATGAAACTGCACGAACGCACATCTGCAATGCATCAATAAAACGTTTGCCTGCATCAAGTCCGCCTTTTAATTCATAACTCATTAAAGCTCCGGGATGCCGCATTTGTTTCATGCTCACGGCATGATCGGGGTGGGAACTTAATCCATTATAATTTACATGGGCTATGGCAGGGTGGTTCGCAAGGAATTCGGCCACTTCCATTGCATTATGACAATGACGCTCCATACGCAGTTCCAGTGTTTTCATTCCCTGCGTTAATAAAAATGCATCAAATGGGTTACTGTTGCCGCCTAGCAATGCATGCCATTTCCAAACGGTGGTGCGCATGAAATCCAGGTCCTTACCCAACAATACACCACCGATGGCGGTACCATGGCCATTTAAAAATTTGGTTGTTGAATGAAAAACAAAATCCACCCCATATTGAAAAGGCTGCTGGAGATAAGGCGTAGCAAAAGTATTATCTACCGAAACCAGGGCGCGGTGTTGTTTGGCCAATAAAGTGATCTCTTCAATATCAACACATTGAATGGTTGGGTTGGCGGGTGTTTCTATATGAACCAGTTTGATAGACGGATCTTTTTTTAATGCATCCTCTACAAGGTTCAGGTCGTGCATATCAATAAGGGTAGTCTTGATGCCGGTTTGCGCAAGTACTTTCAGCAGCAGTTCATGTGTGCCACCATACAAAGAAAAATGCGAAAGGATCGTATCGCCTGCTTTTAGCGTGCTTAAAAAAAGGGTTGTCATAGCAGCCTGTCCGCTCGAATGTAATAGCGCTTTCAGTTGTAACTGACTGCCATCAGGGTTACTGAGGCCGAAGGCTTCCAATGCAGCAATGGTTTCCTCTGCAGTGGTAAAAGTAGGGTTGCCCCATCGGCTGTATATTTTTGTTTTATCGGCTCCTGCAAAACGGTCTGAACCCTCTTGTGCCGAATCAAATGTAAAAGTGGAGGTAGCATAAATAGGTGTAAGATGCGCGTAATCTGCATTGTCTTTTCCCGCTGCATGAATAGCAACGGAACTGATACCTGTAAGCGGAAATTGTTTATTCATTATTTTTGAATTGATACATGATTATTTAAACGTGATATGCGTTCAATAACTCCATTTCACCCAGGTAGCGCCCCAGGTAAACCCGCCACCAAAAGCGGCCAGCACCAGGTTATCTCCTTTCTTCAATTGTTTCTCCCAGTCCCACAAACACAATGGGATAGTAGCCGCCGTTGTATTTCCGTATTTCTGAATATTGATCATTACTTTTTCCTTATCAAGTCCCATGCGGTTGGCGGTGGCATCAATAATGCGCAGGTTGGCCTGGTGGGGTACCAGCCAGGCAACATCATCGCCGGTCATATTATTGCGCTCTAATAATTCGGCACTTACATCGGCCATACCTTTTACGGCGAATTTAAAAACGGGCTGGCCTTCCTGGTAGGCAAAATGTTCTTTGGCCAAAACAGTTTCAACTGTGGCCGGTTTTACTGAGCCGCCCGCTTTCATGTGCAGGTATTGGCGCCCGCTACCATCACTTCTTAAAATACTATCTAAAATCCCGGTACCATCAGTAGAGGGCTCGAGCAATACAGCTCCGGCCCCGTCGCCGAAAATAATACAGGTGGCGCGGTCGGTGTAATCAACAATAGCACTCATTTTATCAACCCCCACAACAATTACTTTTTTATATCGGCCGCTTTCAATGTACATGGCACCAGTGGTTAATGCGAATAGGAAGCCGCTACAGGCAGCACTCATATCGTAACCCCAGGCATTGGTAGCGCCTATTTTATCGCAGATGATATTAGCTGTGGCGGGGAAAACCATATCGGGAGTTACCGTAGCACAGATCAGGCAGTCAATATCTTTCGGGTCAAGGTTCTTTTTGAGCAGGATCTCCTGAACAGCTGGTACGGCCATATCACTGCTGCCTTTACCGGGCTCTTTTAAAATCCTTCTTTCCGAAATGCCGGTACGGGTGCGTATCCACTCATCATTTGTATCTACCATCTTCTCAAGATCAAAATTGGTGAGTTTGGTTTCCGGAACATATCCTCCTACCGAGGTGATGGCAGCTGTTATTTTATGCATATTGTTGGCTAAGATTGCCGCAAATATCCAGAAAGATTTGATTATAATTATACAAACCTTGGTTTAGGAACAGGATAAGTGCAGGAGGTTGACAGTCAGTGGATTTTAAACATATTCGCCCAATTTTACAGCCTTTCCAATAAAGTTGCCTGATGCAATCTATTTTAACATATTTTTGAAACCGGTATGATCGCTTTTGTTAGAGGACATTTTGCTGTGAAAACGCCTGCCCGTGTGGTGGTGGACGTAAATGGCGTTGGATACGACCTTCAGGTAAGCCTGCATACGTATTCGGCCATCAGCAACAAAGAAAACGGGTTACTTTTTACATACCTGCATATTACCGAGAATGCGCAAACCCTTTTTGGTTTTGCAGAACTGGCAGAAAAAGAGATGTTTTTGCAATTGATCAGCGTTTCCGGGGTAGGTGCAGCTACGGCAAGGATGATGTTGTCTGGTATGCGTCCCGATGAAATTGCCCGGGCCATTGTACAAGGCAACACAAGGCAGTTAGAAGGTATCAAAGGGATAGGCAAAAAGTCGGCCGAACGTTTGATAGTTGAGTTGAAAGATAAATTTGCCAAGCAAAATTTTGATTCTCCTTTTGCGGTTGTGGGGGTTCAAACAACAGATGGGGATGCTGTAAATGCATTGATCGCATTGGGTATTGGCAGACCAATGGCAGAGCAGGCGGTGAAAAAGACTATGGCATCTATAAAAGAAAGCAGTTCACTGGAAGACATTATTAAACAAGCACTAAAAAACTTATAAACTATAGCCTCAATTTCTACGTAACTAAGTTTTGTAATTATCGTATCTATTTCTACCTAACCAAGCGCAACTGTTTGAAGGCCATTCGCTATTTTATATGTATCGTTATTCTTTTGCTGTTGGGCACGCGCGCCACATCACAGCAAAAAGATTCTGTGCGTTATCCCATAAACGACCGGAGGGGAGACCCTTTGTCGAACCCCAGCAAAAACCCATTTAATATCGGCGATAATTCCCTGATTAAAAGGGATATTGAATATGATCCCAAGACGAGACAATATTATATAGTAGAAAAAATCGGCGGCACGTATTACCGCAAGCCTACGTCTTTAACTTTTGATGAATTCTGGAAAATACGCGCACAACAATCAGAGACGGATTATTTCAAAAAAAGGGCAGATGCATTAACGACACTTAACCTGAAAACACCGCGTCCTAAAATGCGGATATATGATAATTTATTCGACAGGATTTTCGGGTTAAGTGGCAATGGCTTAAAAGTAGATATCCGCCCTACAGGTGAAGTGAATATTATGGCCGGCTATCAGGGGCAGAATATTGATAACCCAACATTACCCGAGCGGGCCAGGAAAAATGGTGGGTTTGATTTTGATATGAATGCCAAAGTAAATGTAAATGCAAACATTGGCGAGAAACTCAAGTTCCCTATCAACTATAGTACCATTTCTAATTTCGGTTTCGATAATCAACTGAAACTCGATTACAAAGGACTGGATGATGAGATTATTAAAAGCCTCGAAGCAGGTAATATCTCTTTTCAATCAAGAAGTGTATTGATACCCAGTGCACAAAATTTATTTGGTATCAAAACCCAATTGCAGTTCGGAAAATTATTTGTTACTGCTGCGTTAGCCAACCAAAAATCTTCCCGGCAGTCTGTTGGCCTCCAGGGCGGCACCTCTTCACAGAATTTTACAAAGAAGTTGGATGATTATGAAGAAAACCGTCACTTTTTATTAGGACAATACTTCCGGAATAATTATAACAAAACCATGTCGAACCTGCCCGTGGTAAACTCGCAGGTACAGATACAAAGGATGGAAATATGGGTAACCAACCGAACCGGTGCTACAACTGATGCCCGTGATATTGTTGGTTTGATGGACCTTGCAGAATCGAAACCCTATAACCCGGCTGTAAGGTCACTAACCACAAATCCATTACCCGCAAATGGTGCGAATGACCTGTATGCCTCATTGGTAAGTAACCCTAATGCACGTAACCCGGCATTGATCAACACATTGCTACTGTCTAAAGGACTAAAACCGGTTGATGATTATGAAAAAACGTTTGCCCGTAAGCTAACGCCCGCTGAATATTATTTTAATCCGCAGGTTGGTTTTGTTTCTATTAATGTGCAGTTACAGTCTGATGAAGTGTTGGCAGTGGCATATCAATACACCTATAACGGGAGGGTTTACCAGGTTGGTGAGTTTTCGCAGGATGTAGCATTGGATTCATCACGCGGCGTACAAAAAGTATTGTTCCTGAAATTATTAAAAGCCACTTCGCAAAGAACAGAATTGCCAACATGGGGCTGGATGATGAAAAATGTGTATTCACTGGACCTGTTAGGAGGCATACAGAAAGAAGATTTTAAACTGAATGTTTTATACGAAGAACCCAGTGGCGGATTAAAACGATACCTGCCTGAAAGCTCTCCCGCAGTAGATGGCAAGTCGCTGTTACGTATCTTAAACCTGGACCGGCTTAATAATCGAAACGATCCGCAACCGGATGGGGTATTTGATTATATAGAAGGATTTACTGTACTGCCTCAAATGGGCCGCGTGGTATTTCCGGTACTGGAGCCGTTTGGTCGCGACCTGGATACCCTGGCTTTTGCCGGTCAATCAACCGCGCTCAAAAAGAAATATATCTATTATCAATTGTACGATTCCATTAAGGCCATTGCACAAACCTATGCCAACCTAAACAGGTTTGTAATGCAGGGCCAGGTAAAAGGAAGTGCAGGCGGATCTGAAATTTCATTAAATGCATTCAATATTCCGCCGGGGTCGGTTACCGTAACAGCTGGCGGGTTGGTTTTGCGTGAGGGCGCCGATTATGTGGTGGATTATAACCTGGGTACTGTTAAAATTATCAATGCGGGTATACTCAGTTCAAACGCCGCAGTAAAAGTTTCATTTGAAAATAATGCCGGCTTTGGCATACAGCAAAGGAGTTTTACCGGGCTGCGGTTAGACTATGTTGCTAATAAGAAATTAACGATTGGAACATCTTTTGTGCGCCTGGCAGAAAGACCTTTTTTTACAAAGATGGGCTATGGTGAGGATCCGATTAAGAACACCATGTATGGGGGAGACTTTAGTTACCGATCTGAATTACCCGGACTAACGCGGCTCCTGGATAAGTTGCCATTCTATTCAACCAAAGCCAAATCATTCATTACTGCGTATGGTGAAGGTGCTATACTCAAACCGGGGCACCCATCGCAAATCGGTTCTGGGGATCAGGGATTGATTTTTTTGGATGATTTTGAAGGCACGCGAACAAGCATCGATCTTCGCTTTCCTTTTGTAGCATGGGCACTGGCCTCTACACCGCAGGGAAACCCCAAATTCCCCGAAGCAACTTTAACCGATTCTATAGATTATAATTTCAATCGCGCAAAACTGGCATGGTATAATATTGAGCCTAATCTACAAGACAGGAACAGTCCTAATAACCCGCTGCGTAAAAATCTTGCAGAGCTGAGTGATCCGAGGGTCAGGCAGGTGTTTACGAATGAATTGTTTCCGCAGCGTACAACTAATATTACCGATGTTCAGGCGGCTACTTTTGATCTGGCGTATTATCCAACTGAAAAAGGCCCATACAATTTTGAAAGCCGTGCAACAGAAATAAATGGCAACGGAAAATTATCAAAACCTACAGCCCGCTGGGGCGGATTGATGCGCGCAATTGATCAAACTGATTTTGAGACCGGCAATATTGAATTCACAGAGATTTGGGTACAGGATCCTTTCATAAAAAACCCTAACAGCAAGGGTGGAAAAATGTACCTGAATTTCGGTAATGTGAGTGAAGATATTTTGAAAGACGGTAAACGCTTTTATGAAAACGGGATGAATACACCCAATATTCCTGCGGCAGTGGATAGCAGTAATACATGGGGCAAAACACCGGTTAACCCGATACAGATCACACAGTCATTCAGTAATGACCCCAACGACAGGCAATACCAGGATGTAGGTTTTGATGGATTGGATGATGATGCGGAAAGAAGAAAGAAAGGGTATGTGTTACAAAGGCTGGCTAACAATTTCGGAACCGGCTCAGTCGCTTATCAGCGGGCATTGGCAGATCCATCCAATGATGATTACAGATGGTACCGCGACCCTGTTTTTGATGCAGCCGGAACGGGTATACTGGGTAGGTATAAAGACTTTAATAACCCGCAGGGAAATTCACCTGTTGCCACTACCGGCGGACAATTTTCTTCTGCTGCCACTTTATATCCCGATAATGAGGATTTGAACCGCGATAACACGTTGAATGAAACAGAAGCTTACTACGAATATGAAATTGAATTAAAGCCTGGAATGGATGTTGGTATCACACCTTATATTACAGACAAACGGGTAGTAAACGTTAATTCTGCAGATGGATTGAGGCGTACAGAAAACTGGTTTTTATTCCGCATCCCTATTAAAGGCTATTCAAGAAAAGTAGGGAATATTCCTGATTTTAAATCTATCCGTTTTGCAAGGTTATACCTTACTGATTTTGAAGACTCTGTGGTTTTGCGTTTAGCGAGGATGGACCTTGTACGTAACCAATGGCGCCAGTTTATTTATAATATTGATACTACGGGATCCTATACACCAATAAATAATGCAGGCGGAACTATCTTTAATACATTGGCAGTGAACCTGGAAGACAATAGCAGCCGCACACCTGTTAATTACCTGATGCCACCCGGTGTGGAACGTGTTCAATTGTTAAGCAATAACGGTGTTAACCTGCAGCAGAATGAGCAGGCCATGAGTTTAAAAGTAAACAACCTGCTTACGGGCGATTCAAGAGGTGTGTTTAAAACCTTGAATTTAAACATCAACCAATACGGAAAATTAGCTATGTACATACATGCTGAATCTGTTATCGGGCAAAGACCATTAAAAGATAAAGAGCTCTATGCGGTGGTGAGGATAGGCCAGGATTTCCTGAACAATTATTATGAGATCAAAATACCCTTAAAAATTACAGCACCCGGAACGTATGTGCGGGGGCAGGAAGAAAAAATATGGCCTACAGAAAATAACCTCGATTTTAGTTTGTCTTCATTGATAAACCTGAAACTGAAAAGAAATAATGCAGGAGCCTCACTTACTAAAATATTCAGGGATGTATTGGATAATAAACTGATCTCCATTATGGGTAACCCCAACCTTAGTCAGGTAAGGGGTATGCTGATAGGGATAGAAAATCCGTTAAAAGCGGATGGTGCTATTGTAAATGCTGAAGTATGGGTGAATGAATTGCGTTTATCGGAATTGGATGAACGAGGTGGCTGGGCCGCACAGGGAAGGGTAGACCTTACTCTAGCAGACCTGGGTACCATATCTGTTTCTGGCAATACACACACTACCGGCTTTGGTACCATTGAACAAAGGGTAAATGAAAGGGCTCGTGAAAACCTTTCACAGTTTGATGCAGCTGCTAATATTGATGCAGGTAAACTGATACCCAAAAAAGCAAGATTGTCAATTCCGGTGTATGCAAGCATTAACAGGACACTACTTACACCTGAATACGACCCTTATGACGGCGATGTGAAGTATAAAGACAAATTGAATAGCAGCCCCAAAGAAAAACGCGATTCTATCCGGAATGCAGCAGTGGATCAAACAACCATCAAAAGTGTGAATTTTACGAATGTAAAAATATTGCCGGGTACCAATAAACCGGGACTATTAAGGCTCAGTAATTTTGATTTTAGTTATGCCTATTCACAGATTACGCAAAGCAGTCCTGTGATATTGCAGAATACGGTTACCAAACAACGTGGCGGACTTGGGTATACTTTTGT
>JANXUL010000297.1 GCA_025356235.1 Bacteroidota bacterium | reverse complement strand
CCTTTCTCTCCAATGGCAGCAGTACCTACGCCGAAAAACAGAGAGAAAATTACAATCTGCAAAATTTCGTTATTAGCCATCGCTTCAACAATACTCTTTGGAAACACATGGCCAACAAAGTCGCGCAGCGAAAGGGCAGTTTTTTGAATGCCTGTAGATATGTGGCTATCAGGTAACGGGAGGTGCATAGCCTCTCCCGGCTTAAAAAAGTTAACCAATAACATTCCAAGCAGCAAACTAACCAATGAAGCAGTAATAAACCATAACATGGCTTTTCCCCCTACCCTGCCAACAGTTTTCAGGTCACCCAATTTGGCTATTCCTACCACCAAAGTAGAAAATACCAGGGGTGCAATAATCATCTGCACCAGTCGCAGGAAAATAGTAGTTAGTAATTTGATATTGGTAGAAAAGGATTGGATAAACGCCGGGGAAGACTGGGTATGAATGAAATAACCGAGGATAACACCGGCCAGCATAGAGATAATGATATATACGGTGAGCCGGTTAGATTTTTTCATGGTAGCCAATAAATTAGTATCGCAATATAAGATTAATGTTGAAATGCCCTTCCTCAGTGCCTGCTCACCTGTTTATAAAACTTTTGAAGCGGAAAAGCAAGAAATGACTATTTTTCCAAAACTTTTTAATTAAAGAACCCAAATAAACAATACTATGAGTTTATTCAGAAAAAAATCACTAGATGGATTGATGGCGCAGGCTGCCGATTCGGAAAAAGGATTGAAACGCACGCTCGGGGCCGGAAGCCTTATTGCACTGGGTATCGGCGCCATTATAGGTGCCGGCTTATTTGTAAGAACTGCCGCCGCTGCCGGGGAACATGCCGGACCTGCCGTTACCTTATCATTTATTGTAGCCGCTGTTGGTTGCGCCTTTGCAGGTTTGTGTTATGCTGAATTTGCTTCTATGATCCCCATTGCGGGCAGTGCATATACCTATGCCTATGCAACCATGGGTGAACTGGTTGCCTGGATTATCGGATGGGCCCTGATATTGGAATACGCCTTAGGTGCCGCCACCGTTTCTATTGCCTGGAGCGAGTTTTTAAATAAGCTGCTATCGCAATACAACCTTGGTTCGATACCATACGAATGGTGCCATTCCCCTTTTGAAAAAGCCCTCGATGCCGCCAATGTAATGCATCATGGCATCATGAATATCCCCGCTCTTTTTATCCTTCTATTATTATCCTTATTACTTATTAAGGGTACACAGGAGTCGGCTTTCGTAAATTCTATCATCGTTTTCATTAAAGTGGCCATCGTAGTTGTTTTTATTGTTGTTGGATGGAAATACATCAATGGTGCCAACCATACCCCTTACCTTATTCCCGCTGATGCACCACCGGCTTTGAAACCGGATGGAACGCTCTATACATATACCGATACTTTCCGGCACGGATGGGGAGGGGTGCTAACCGGTGCGGCAATCGTATTCTTTGCCTTTATTGGTTTTGATGCCGTATCTACTGCCGCCCAGGAAGCTAAAAACCCTAAAAGGGATATGCCTATCGGTATCCTCGGCTCATTGGTTATCTGTACTATTTTATACATACTTTTCTCTTATGTATTAACCGGGGTAGCTCCTTATACCGATTTCGTAAAATCAGGAAAAGAAGCTTCTGTAGCCTATGCTATTGAAACGTATATGGCTGGTTATGGCTGGTTAGCGAAAGCAGTTACCATTGCCATCCTTGCCGGTTTCTCTTCGGTGATATTGGTGATGTTGATGGGTCAAAGCCGTGTATTTTATACCATGTCAACTGACGGCCTTTTACCAAAAGCTTTCTCCGACCTTCATTCTAAATTCAGGACTCCGTATAAATCAAACCTGATTCTTTTTGTATTTGTAGGTGCTTTTGCAGCGTTTATTCCCGGCAGTGTAGCGGGTGACCTGACCAGTATCGGAACCTTGTTTGCCTTTGTATTGGTATGCGTGGGCGTTTGGGTGATGAGGAGGAATGATCCAGACCGCGTTCGTCCATTCAAAACACCATTGGTACCATTGGTTCCTATTCTGGGTATTGTTGTGTGTTCTGCCATGATCTATTCATTGGATAACAGGACCTTACTTACAGCCTTTGTATGGATGCTGATTGGCCTGGTGGTATATTTCGGATATAGTAAAGCAAACAGCAAACTGAAAAGTTAACACTGATAATTAGTATATAATCGTAAATGGTGAGTGGGCAGCAGTCTTCTCACCATTTACTTTATAACCATTACCCGGCAACAGTACCTATTTCTAATTCACTATTGCCAACCCTTTGTTCACTAAAATATTGGCTACTTACATTGCTTCCGTTAATTTTGCCCTCCTTTCAATAACTCATCTTTAATACAAATACCATGGGAAGGATTTTTGAAGTACGTAAAGCCACCATGTTTGCCCGTTGGGACAAAATGGCCAAACAGTTCACCCGTATAGGAAAAGAAATTGTGATCGCGGTAAAAGCCAATGGCCCGGATACAGCTACCAATCCTGCCCTACGCCGGTGTTTTCAGAATGCCAAAAGTGTGGGCATGCCAAAAGACCGGGTGGAAGCCGCCATTAAAAGGGCCATGGGCAAAGACACCAGTAACTACGAAGAGATTTTGTATGAGGGCTATGCACCGCATGGTGTGGCATTACTGGTAGAAACCGCAACCGATAACCATGTTCGTACGGTAGCCAATGTAAAAAGTCATTTTAACAAAGGCCACGGTGCTCTGGGCAATAGCGGCAGTGTGAGTTTCCAGTTTAAGAAAATGGGCGTATTTAAATTAAAGCCCGAAGGCCTGTCTATCGATGACCTTGAATTGGAACTGATAGATCATGGCCTGGATGAATTAGGAGAAAGTAATGATGACCAGGGTAACCCCATCATCGTTTTACGTTGCGCATTTGTTGACTTTGGAAGCCTGCAAAAAGCCCTGGAAGATAAAAACTTGACCCCCATCAGCGCAGAGCTGGAATGGATACCCACCACCACCGTTCCTGTTTCCGATACAGAAGCGGAAGACGTAAGTAAATTAATTGAAAGATTAGAACAGGATGAGGATGTGAACAGGGTATTTCATAATATGGGATAAAAGTCAAAACGGTAAGTACCCCTTTTGACTTTTTACTTTTGCGTTGCTTAAATACTACCTTTGCATCATCATGGTTGATCTTAGCAATACAACGAATCCCATCATTTTTTTTGACGGTGTATGCAATCTTTGCACGGGTAGTGTACAATTTATCATCAAACACGATCCTGGACATCATTTCAGGTTTGCTTCTTTGCAGAGTAAAATCGGCCAGCAGGTATTACAGGAATTCAAACTTCCTACAGCCGAATTCGATTCTTTTATTTTATTAGAAAAAGGGAAACTGTACACAAAGTCTTCGGCAGCGCTTCAGGTAACCAAAAAATTAAATGGTGCCTGGCCCGGTTTGAATGCATTTATAATCGTTCCTCCTTTTATCAGGAACGCTATTTATAATCTGTTTGCGCGCAACCGTTATAAATGGTTTGGGAAGAAAGAAGAATGTTGGGTGCCAACGGTGGAGTTGAATAACCTTTTTTTAGGCTAACTTCTCTAGGTCAGCTCGCTTTTACTTATAACAGTATCTACTTCTATTCTGTCTAACTGCTTATCTATGGGCAATGTAAAATAAAAGGAAGATCCTTTCCCTTCAATGCTTTCAACCCATATTTCACCACCATTTTTTTCTAAAAACCCTTTTACTAATAATAAGCCTATTCCTGCACCTTTATTATCTTCCCGCGCTTTTAAAAGAGAGTTCAGTTGAGGGCTAAAGAGTTTATTCCGTATTTCTTCAGACATGCCAATTCCGGTATCTTTTATCTCAACGATCATTTTATCCTCTTTTCTTTTCGCGGTTACAATAATTTTTCCACCGGGAGGTGTATGTTTTAAGGCATTGGAAACAATATTCTGAAGAACGGAGAGCAACATTTTTTTATCCGCAAAAACACTTATATTCTCTTCAATTTCGTTATGAAGATTTACAGTATTTACAACAGCTATTTCATTTAACTTATCAAAAACTTTCTGAACATATTGAGAAAGTTCGATTTTTGTTGGTGTAAATACTTCCGAAGCGTATTTTACTCTTGCCCACTCAACCAGGTAGTCTAGCATGTTTAATTCGTCTTCCGATGACTTATAAAGAAGTTCAAGCATCTCCTGTATTACAGGGGGTTCCATGGTCTTAAAATTATTTTTCAGGTATTTAGCTGTGCCGATAATTCCGGCCAACGGGCTTCTTAAATCATGCGACACAATGGCCAATACACTTTCTTTATGTGTATTAAGGTCTTCCAGTTCTTTTATATACCTGCTTATTGCGTCATCTGATTTTTTTCGTTCAGTTAAGTCCCGCAGTATTTTTACATATCCTAACCTCTCCCCATCTATACCAACCAGTGGAAAAACCAAACCATACGCATAAAATTTACTCCCATCCTTACATATATGCCATTTGTTATCTACCGCCCTTCCGTCTTTTAATGCTGTATCAATCTCCAACTGAGGGCCACCAATTTTTTTATCTTCTTCCGTAAATATTATATCAAAATGTTCCCCGATAATTTCTTCTGTCGTGTATTGAAATATTGTTGTTGAGGCTGAATTCCAGCTGTTAATTATTAAATCGTTGTCCACTGTAAAAATGGAATAATCCTGCAGGCTGTCTATTATCTGACTATAAAATTCAGCAGTAGGTATATATTGGTTTTTAAGTACTCTGGGATTATTTTGCTCATTCTTCATATTTCATTCGTTTTTTGGCTGCTAGAATAATTATAAAAGTTGAACGCAAGTATTCGGTAACGCTGAAATAAACCGTAATGACTTAATGTATTAAAAGATAAATTTGCAGGATTTTCAGGAAACAGCATATAAAGAGAGTAAATAAACATACTTAAAGTTATCACGCTTTCTAAAAGTTTAATTAATTTTTACTGCTTATCAAAATCGATATACAGTTACTCCCTCATCATCTCCTGAACCACGTTAATAATCTCCTCGGCATTGGGTTTACTGAAATAATCGCCGTCACTTCCGTAACTGGCGCGGTGCGACTGGCCGGTAATGGTTCTTGGGGCCACATCCAGCCACTGAAAAGCTTTCTGTTCTTCCATTACTTTACTAAACATAAAAGCAGCTGCGCCACCCGGTACATCTTCATCAACAAAAACGATACGGTTGGTTTTTTGTAAGGATGCAAGAATTTTATGGTGGATATCAAACGGCAGAAGTGTTTGTACATCTATCACTTCGCAACTAATACCCAGTTTGTCTAAACGATCTGCAGCATCTTCCATGATACGCAAAGTAGACCCGTAAGAAACAACTGTAATATCCGATCCCTCCCTTATCACTTCAGGTATACCCAACGGAACAGTGTATTCCAATAAATTTGCTGGTGTTTTTTCTTTCAACCGGTAACCGTTCAAACATTCGATTACGATTGCCGGGTCGTTGGCCTGTAACAATGTATTATACATACCTGCAGCCTGCACCATATTTCTCGGCACACAAACATAAATACCCCGCAATGCATTAATGATCATTCCCATGGGTGATCCACTGTGCCAGATACCCTCCAGCCTGTGACCCCTGGTGCGGATGATAAGTGGACAACTCTGTTGCCCCTTGGTACGGAAATGCAAAGTGGCCACATCATCACTCAAAGGTTGTAACCCATATAAGAGATAGTCTAAATATTGTATTTCAGCAATCGGCCTCAGTCCGCGCAACGATAAACCAATGGCCTGCCCTACAATGGTTAACTCTCTTATGCCGGTATCCGATATTCTATCTATACCATGTTTATCCTGTAAACCGGCAAAGCCCTGGTTCACATCGCCAATATGGCCCACATCTTCGCCAAATGCATACACTTTGGGATTTTGTGCAAACAGCGCATCAAAATATATATTCAATACTTCGTACCCGTTTACCGGTGAAGCCTCAAAAGGGATCAGGGGTTTTATTTCCTCTACCTGTAATGCACTTTTAGGCCCTTCATTATACAGGTGGCTGTTATACATCTTGCGGTTCGTATCCAGTATATGCTGGTAAAGCGATTTCATTTCTTCTATCGAGGGAGAATTCGGGGCAGCTTCCATTGCCAGCGAAAGCGTTCTTAACACATCACGCCGCAAGGGTTCTTTATTCGATTGCAAATCACCCGCCATTTTTTGCAAATGGTTGTATACTTCCATATCATTTACCATCACCCCACGCATCATGTCCACAGCCGCATCTGCTTGTTCTTTTATAGGGGCCATATATTTTTCCCAGGCCCGGCTCCTGCTTTCGCGAACATATTCTTTAGCCTGTATTTCTATCTCAGATAATTCATCGTTATTAGCTAATCCATTTTCAATTAACCATTCACGCATTTTCTTAATGCAATCCCATTCCCTCTCCCAATCAAGCCTTTCAGAACTCTTATACCGTTCATGACTGCCGCTGGTTGAATGGCCTTGTGGTTGTGTTACTTCTTCTACATGAAATAAAACGGGCACATGGTTTTCGCGCAACGTTTGAAGGGCCTCTTCAAACACTTCACACATACCGGCATAGTCCCATGCCTTTACTTTATAAATACGGATACCATTTGTATCTGCTTCTTTTTCAAAACCTTTCAGGGCCGCTGAGATAGAACCTTTGGTTGTCTGTATATTTTTTGGAACAGAAATACCATATCCATCATCCCACACAAAAACCGCCAAGGGCACCTGTAATACACCCGCTGCATTGATAGTTTCCCAAAAATGCCCTTCTGTAGTACTGGCATCGCCGATGGTGCAGAAGCAGATCTCGTTTCCATTATGACTTAATGATTGAAACTGTTCAGGATGTTTTGCATTACGAAAACATTTGGAAGCATACGCCAAACCCAATGCACGCGGCATTTGCGAAGCAGTAGGCGCCATGTCGGCCGAAATGTTTTTCCGGTTGGCAAGGTCCAGCCAGTTGCCATTATCATCAACGAATTTGGTGGCAAAATGCGCATTCATCTGCCTGCCCGCGCTGAACGGATCGTTTTTCACATCCGGATCGGCATATAACTGGGAGAAAAATTGTTCTACACTGGCAAGCCCGGCAGAAAACATAAAAGTCTGGTCGCGGTAATAACCACTTCTGAAATCGCCCTGCTGAAAAAATTTAGCCATGGCAATTTGCGCGACTTCTTTTCCATCCCCAAAAATGCCAAATTTGCCTTTCCCCGTCAATACTTCCCTCCGGCCCAGTAAACTCACTTCACGGCTTAACACCACAATCCGGTAATCTTCCAATATGGTATTGCGGAAGCCTTCAAACGAAAGCATATCGTCCTTGTATTCTAATGAAGGGGTTTGTTCCATAAAACAAAAATAGCATTACCGTCTGAATAGACTAACGGAAATTAGTTTACCGATAAAAAACATTCCCTAACCCGAATTCGCAGACATTATCATCCTAAGCGGCTTAAATTGTCATTAAATCGGGATATGGCACGGATTTAGCTTCTAAGGTAATTGTTTAACAAAATAGATTCTGTAATTTTATCACCACAAACAAAACAGATATGAAAAAAATAGTATTTCTGATGACAGTATTGCTTACCGGAACATTTGTAATGGCGCAAACCTCTTCCCTCAGCTCAGTGGCTACAGAACCACTTGAGAAAAGAGTTGCATTTACCAATGGTGAATACAAATTGGGCAAAATACCGTTAGGCAAGCCTGTAGAGTTTACCATTGAAATGAAAAATATCGGTCACGATACCGTTACCTTACTAAACGTTCAGGCGGGTTGTGGTTGCACTGCACCGAATTTTACACCTAACGAAAAATTTGGTCCCGGACAAACCAGTAAGATTCTTATCCGTTTTAACGGTGGAACATCGGGTCCTTTTACAAAGTACAGTACCATCTTTTTTGATGGCGGCCTTTCCAAGCAGGTAAGTTTTTCAGGTGAGGGTATACCGGAAACACCACAAGCCCCCGCTCAAGCTGCAACAGCTGTAAAATCAACAACGCCTGTTGAAAAAGCCAAAGTTGTTAAAAATTAATTTTGAAAAAAATAAACATGAAAAAAATACTGGTCCTTATTTGCCTTGTTACCAGCGTAGCTACTTTTGCGCAAACAGGGGTTACTTTCAAAGAAACCAAACATAGTTTTGGTAAGATTAAACAGAATATTCCCGCTACTTATATTTTTAATTTTACCAATAACTCGGCTAAACCTGTTGTGATTGAAGTGGCTACTGCAGAGTGTGGCTGTACTACACCGGTATATAGCCAGGCGGCTGTTGCCAAAGGTAAAACAAGCACAATAAAAGTAACGTACAATGCGGCCAATCCGGGTACATTCAGTAAACATGTAACTGTAAAATTTGCGAACATCAATCCCCCAACCGTTCTTACGATTGAAGGTGAAGTTGAAGTAGCAAAAGCTAAAACAAAATAAGCTGTCTTAATAATTTCTAAAAAAACGCAACCTGGTATTCAGGTTGCGTTTTTTATTTTTGACCACGTTTCGCACCCAACTATCTTTGCGGTATGTTACAGATCAGTCAACGTGGACAGGCCATGCCTGCCTCTCCCATCCGCAAATTGGTTCCTTATGCAGAAGCTGCTAAAAAAAGGGGCATCAAAGTATATCACCTCAATATCGGCCAACCAGATATTGAAACGCCGAAAATGATTTTAGATGCGGTAAGGCACAGTGATTTCAAAGTATTGGAATACAGTCATAGTGCCGGAAATGAAAGTTACCGGAGAAAATTAGTGGGCTATTATGAAAGCGTGGGCATTCATGTTAACCATAATGAAATCATTGTAACTACCGGTGGCAGTGAAGCTATACAGTTTGGTTTTATGGCCTGTCTTGATGCGGGAGATGAGGTGATCATTCCCGAACCCTTCTACGCCAACTATAATGGTTTTGCCGTGGCGGCAGGCGTAAAAGTAGTACCGGTTACTTCCTATATTGAAAACGGATTCGCCTTACCACCCATTGCGGAGATAGAGAAAAAAATCACTGCACGTACCAAAGCCATTGTAATCTGCAATCCTAATAATCCCACCGGCTATTTGTATAGTTATGCTGAAATGCAGCAGCTGAAAGAAATCATTTTGAAATATAATCTCTATCTGTTTTCTGATGAAGCTTACCGTGAGTTTTGCTATGAGGGCCACCAGGTAAGTGCCATGCATTTACAAGGCGTTGATGAAAACGTGATTATCATGGATACCATCAGCAAAAGATACAGTGCCTGCGGGGGAAGAATCGGCGCTTTCATAACCAAGAATAAAATGGTGTTGGATGCAGTAATGAAGTTTGCCCAGGCAAGGCTAAGTCCACCCAGCTTTGCCCAGATAGCCGGCGAGGCAGCCATTGATCTTCCGGCAGATTATTTTGATATGACAAAGGCTGAGTATAAATCGAGAAGGGACTTGATTGTAAAACGTTTGAATGCCATGAAGGGTGTTTTCTGCCCTAATCCTGGCGGTGCTTTTTATGCCATGGCCAAATTACCGATAGATGATGCCGATATTTTCTGCCAATGGCTCTTAGAAAGCTTTCAATTCGAAAATCAAACGGTTATGTTGGCTCCGGCAACCGGTTTTTATGGAAGTCCCGGACTTGGGAAACAGGAGGTACGACTGGCATATGTGCTAAATCTGGATGATATTAATAAATCAATGGATTGCCTGGAAAGGGCATTGGAAGCATATCCCGGCAAAAAATAGACTGTAAATCAATTATTTAACATGAATTTTTAAATAAATTGATTTATATTATAACATATTATAAATATTAATATATTAATTAAAAATGATTAAACAG